>CANSKM010000025.1 GCA_947647475.1 uncultured bacterium | reverse complement strand
ATTTTATAAAGCCTGTGAAAATTTTTCTTTGCGGTTTGGCTTAAAATGTGCAAAGCAAACTTCACATTTCTTTACAAAAAATCTCCCTAACAACACATTTAGCTAACAATACAAAAATGCATTCGCACAAAATGTGCTTAACTATTTTATCGCAAAAATTTAAAATGTACAGAGTTTTTGTTTTTTAATTCAGGATTTAGACCACAATCTTGAATTAACAGGCTTCTTTGAACATTACAAAAATGGTTTCACCCTCCTAAAACAACCTCTGTTGTTCAATATTCGCCATCTCCATCATTTTCCTCAAAAACGTTGCCCTGTGATATTTGCAAGGCCCGTATTTTTTAATCGCTTCAATGTGTTCCTGTGAAAGGTAGCCCTTGTTGTGTTTCCAGCCATACATCGGAAATTCACGATCAAGCTTTATCATAAGTTCATCCCTCGTCACTTTCGCTAAAATACTCGCCGCAGCAATCGATGCAGACTTTGCATCCCCCTTAATCACCGTCTTTTGCGGAAATTCATACCCTCTAATCTTGTTGTTCCCGTCCACAAGCACAATACATGTTGTCCCGACCTGTCGCACAACCTCCATGCAAGCCCTGCGCATAGCTTCACAGGTTGCATTCAAAATGTTAATTTTATCAATCATATTTTCATCAATCGGCTGAATCGAATAAAAAGTGTGCTCCTGAATGACAGGAAAAAGCTCATGCCGCGCCTTGTCCGTCATCTGCTTTGAATCGTTCAATTTGGCAAACTTTTTTATAACATCCAAATCCCTCGTTTTAAAACACACAGCCGCCGCATAAATCGGCCCTGCCGCAGGCCCGCGCCCCGCTTCGTCCGTCCCTATAATATTTTTGCACTTTGAAGCCTTTAATTGCTCCAGGTCAAAATCAAATAAATCCTCTAAATTTGTCTTAGAGTGTCCCTGCACACTCCCTGAAACCCTCTTAAATTCAGCATTCATACTCATCAAGCGTAATCTTCCCTATTTTCCCGTCTCTGAAATTTGACAATATAAACTGTGCACACCTTGTAACATCGGGCATTCCCTCCTTCACAAGCCAATTTCTTTTGAGTGCAATGTTTTCAATCGTAATCTCGCAGCAATCCGCCTCTAAAGAGCCCATCTCTGAAGGCTCCACACTCTCCAAAGGTCCTAAATTATAATACTCACACACATTTTTTCTGTATCGCCCGCCTGAAAGCTCCGATAGAAGCCTTAAAAGCTCCCGCGCCACATGCTCGTTGTCATAAGCATTTTCCCCAATCGAATTCACACAGGCTAATTTCAGCGCCGTTTCCTGATCAGGCTGCGCCATTGGGATAATCCCCGGCGTGTCCAGAAGCTCAATTTTTTCATGCACCCGAACCCACTGCTGCTGCCTTGTGACACCTGCCTTTGCGCCTGTTTTTGTCTTTGCCTTTTTAATTAATCTGTTTATTGTGCTTGATTTTCCAACGTTTGGCATCCCCGCAACCATTACCCTTATTGGCCTTGGCAAAAGTCCCTTCGCTGTCATCTTCTCTGTGATTGGTTTTGAAACTTCAAGAATCTTATTTATAATTAAATTTGTGTCCTTATGGCTGCCGTTAGAGGTCAAAAGGCAGACTGCACCTTCCTTTTCCTCAATCTTTTTTTTCCATTTCAAATTAAGCGCATCATCCGAAAGGTCACATTTATTTAATAAAACAATCCTCGGCTTGCCCCGGAAAAGCTTCTCTGTGTCCCCATAAGAGCTGGATTTTGGAATGCGCGCATCCAAAACCTCCAAAATTATATCAACGAGGTTCAATTTTTCTTTAAGGGCGCGCTCCGCCTTTGCGATGTGCCCGGGGTACCAATGAATATGGCCCATTTTAAATCCTTTTTTAAATCCGACTGTCCTTTAAAGTAAGTCTGTTTTATTACAGCATCTCTTATGCTTAAAAATGCCGCAGAAACTAACTTTTGCGACATTTTTCATAAAACCTTTTAATGCGGTCCGTCTTTGCGGTCTATCTTTTTTCAAGCTTTTCTCTGATTCTTGTAGCCTTGCCTGAACGTTCTCTTAAATAGTAAAGTTTAGAACGTCTTACATCACCCTTTCTTAACACTTGAATTTTTTCAATTCTGGGTGAGTAAATGGCGAAAACTCTTTCTACGCCAACACCTTGGAAGATTTTTCTTACGGTGATTGTTTTGTTGATGCCTGAGCCGTGTTTTTTAATTACAGTGCCTTCAAAAGCCTGCGTTCTTTCTTTGTTTCCTTCGATAATTCTAACGAAAACTTTAACGGTGTCGCCAGGGTTTGTTTCAGGCATTTCTTTTTGCGTATATTCTTTTTCCAATTCGCTGATGATAGGATTCATTTTATTTACCTTTTCCTTTGTTAATTAATATTTGTCGCTTTTAAACTTTTTGATTTCCTTTCGGCCTCTAAATTTCGGCCTTAATTTGTGCCAAATTTTATAAAAGAAACCATACGAAATCTACTGTACAAAAAATACTACATTAAACAAAGGCAATATTCAAGTACAAATTGTAAATATTTTTTAAGTTACGATTTAAACAACGGGGTTTCACTTGGTGCAAGCCTTTTTCGGGTGCTTTGCAAAGCTATTTCTTTATAAATTCTATTTTATACCCCACAATGCCGCAAATCAGCTCCACTTCCCGAAAACTGACAATTTCTTTCCTTATTCTGTTTGAAATGAGCTGGTTTGTATACTTTCTTCCCGTAATTTTGCTTAATTCGTCAGCAAGCTCGACATAGTTCCAGCCTGCTTCAACCACTATACTTTTTAATTTTTCTCTTATGCCCATACTTAATATGTTGACACAGGTTAAAGAATTTTGTACAATTCATTATAATAATGAATTAACATGATAATAATGAAAGTTCATTAATAAACTTAATAAAAGTTTTATCGTCAAGCCAAATTTATTTTGTTTTAAATTGTTTATCTTAAATAAAGGTTACGAAAATGAAAAATTGTTTATCGTTTTTGCGCAATTTGTCCTGCGCATTTTTTGAACACCCGTTATTACCCGGCAGACAAGCATCTGATGTGCAGCCGTCATTGCGAGGTAAAGCGACAGCGGCCGAAGCAATCCAGAAATCAACGCCGCTGAAAAGGAGAACCCAAAAAACACTTTCCAAGTACATCTTTCCCGGATTGCCGCACTCCCGTCGGTCGCTCGCAATGACATGCGGTAAATCAACGCAAAACCCCGTAGGTCAGGCACTGCCTGACAATTCCAAAAAATGCTCCTTCTCCCTTGTCGAAATGCTCATGGCCCTCCTCGTGGCCTCATTACTCCTGGCTGCTCTCGCCCCTGTCATGACCAAAAGAATGGACGAAGCCAAGATAAATATCTCGGGTGTCGGTGCCGCCCAATATGATAAAGATTCTATAATCTCCATTTTTACAGGCGCAGAGGGCGAAGACAAGGAATTCAACCTCCCAAGTGATGTAAATATGGTAAAAGTGACCATGATAGGGGGCGGAGGCGCAGGCGGGAATTCATTCTTCGGCAAACAAGAAGTGACCACTTCAAAAAGCTGGACTGTTCCCGAAGGCGTTTCAAAGCTTAGAGTCTTCATGCTCGGCGGCGGTGGCGGCGGCGCCTCAGGCGGATTAGGCACAGGAACGGCAAAAATCCCCGCAGGCGGCGACGGGAATACGTATAAAGATTTCTTAACAGCTGGTGAACATACATTTACAATTCCAAACACTGCAACAAAAGTGCCCGATTTGAACCCTGCTTGTGCTGCAAGCGGACTTACAACTTGGACGGGCGTAACTGACGGCAAAGAATACACTCCTGGCAAAGTAGCAATCTCTGTTACTGCCTGTGGTGGTGGCGGAGGCGGTGGTGGGACGTTTAATAATGCTACTTACGGTAGCAATGGCGGTGGAGGTGGTTCAGGTGGGTATGTCCAAAATGTTCAAGTGCAAGGGAGTTTACCTTCAACAGTCTATGTAAAAATTGGCGGCGGTGGCGGCGGTGGTGGTGTTACAACAGGAAATGGACTTGGGGGTGGGTATTATGCAGGTGGTGGTGGCGGTGGTGGTAAAAAAAATAGTAATGAAGGGAATGGTGGAACCTATGGCGGTAGTGGTGGCGCTGGTGCCTCAGATACTGCAAATGGTGCTGCTGCGTCAGGGGGAAGTGCAGGAACTGGAACAACTTTATCTAATGGTGGGGGCTATGGTGCTCATACTGCCAAGAGCACTTATGCTGGCAATGGAGGTAGCGGTGCTCTTTGGGGTGGTGGCGGAGGAGGTGGAGGTATGTCAGAAGGTGGCGGCGGTGGTGGCGGGGGTGGAATGGTGACAATTTCAACTGCATCTGGAAATTCTGGAACAATCCTATTTCAAATTGGAGGAGGAGGCGGTGGTGGCGGTGGCGGTGCAATGAATGGCTACGATGCTGCTGGCGGTGGTGGTGGCGGAGGTGGTTATGGTGCAGGTGGTGGTGGCGGTGGTGGTGGAACGGATTCTCAAGGTGTAGGCGGTACAGGTGGTACAAGTTTATCTGGCTCGATTGGCATAGGTATGGGTTCTGTTGGAAAAAATGCCACAAGCCGGAGTTGCAGTGGAACAGTTTGTGTTGGCCATGGCGGCGGCGGCGGTGGTGGTTATGGTGGTGCTTCAGCTGACAATGCTGGAAGTGTAACTGCAGGAATTATATCTAATATATTCGGCACAGGATATTGCAATGGTGGCAATGGAGGCAATAAAAGTGGCGCAGGTATTTCTGGTAAACCCGGGGCGTTGAGATTGTATTATACCTACCCTGAATTGAAATGTGATTTTTCCCTTCCTGCAAATGGCAGCGGGGGCGGGGGTGCAGGGCAGCTTGTGGTGGGTGAAATCAACGTTACACCGGGCGAAACGCTCTATTTTGAAATAGGCGGAGGCGGAAACGCCCAATCTGCCGCAGGAAAAGACGGAAACGAAGGCAAAGTGACAAGAATTCGCCGCGGAGGCCCCTCGGGCGCTGTCATAGTCGAAGCTTTGGGCGGTTTAGCAGGGCACTATTCATCTGCAGAAACCACAGAGTCCCAAGGCGGTAGCTATAGGGTAAATACAGCCGTTGGAGCAGGCCAAACCCTTGACAACAACTGGACCGGGGTAAAATACAACGCACAATCGGGCACAGGCTCAAACGGCAAGCTCGCAAATGCCTTGATAAACAAGGGTTACGGGGGTGCAGGCGGTGCTTCCCAGAATATGAAAGGTGAAACTTTGCAGGGCGGTGTTGGCGGAAACACTGTCAAAAATGGGGCTTCGCCCGATATTAAATCCTACGGCGCAGGCGGTGGCGGCGGTTCAGGCAGCCAATCCGAGGGCGATACGACCTTCGGCATTGGGGCAAGCGGCGCTGCGGGCTACATCTACTTTGAATACGGCGGCACAAACGGCGGCGGCGGAACCACTGGAGAGCTTGTAACAAAGCTTATTACAAACCTGAAAAGCGGCACCGTTATTGGGATAAACGTCGGTGAAGGAGGCGACAACTCAACAGGGGACGGCAACGGAGGGGAAACTTCTATCACATATTCTACAGGCACAGATAAAAGCGTGAAAGCGCGCGGCGGAATTCGCGGAAACGACGGCGGAATGGGCCTAAACGAGCATGCTGCAGAAAAACTTTTGCCCGATAATTATGCAAATAAATCTGACCCCTTAACCAAAGGACAGGCCGCAACTTCCACCTATGGCGGCATTGGAGGGTATTTGGAGCAGCTCTATGAAAACGCGGACGGCACCTGGGCCACATACATTAAGGCAAAAGACGGAACCCTCGGAGGCCCGATTTTAGGGGGCTGCGGCGGAAACCTTACAACCTTGATGGCCGGAATTACCTGTAACGACGCGGCAAACACGCCAAACGGCAAAAACGGTGTCTTTGGCGGAGGCGGTGGAGGCGGCGCTGTAGTCAATGAAACAGGCGGCCTTGGCGGAAAAGGCGGCCGCGGCATGGTCATTCTTGAGTATAAATCTACAGCCTTATAACAAAAGCAGAAAACCCCTGGAATAAAAGAATTTCAGGGGTTGAACAACTTGAAAAACCGCGTAATATCTTCCTGGATTGCTTCGTCGCTGTCGCTTCCCTCGCAATGACGGGTAGGTATTGGCTAAAACCCGCTTGGGACAAAGTTTTACGATATAAACAACTTTTTTACGGTGCTGTTCTTTGTAACCTCAGCACCTTTTTTTAATAAATAAAATTACTAAAATCCTTTTGTAGCTTGGGTTTTCCTGGATTACCGCGCTCCTGTTGGTCGCTCGCAATGGCATTTGCGCGTTAAATGCGCGCCGGCGATGTTTTTGGCGTATAATGTTGCTTATGAAAAAGTTTGTTTGCGCGCTGATTATATTGATTTTCCTTGTGTTTTGCGGTTTTGAAACAAGGAAAACCCCTGAATATACGCTTTTGGACGTTTTAGAAGGGGATAAAATCTTTGTAGATCTGAATTTTAACGGAATTAAAGATGATAATGAACTTGTAAAATTAAAGGGAATTGAGGTTATATCCGAAAAAACGGACCGAAAAACCCTTGAAACCCTTGGTATAAAAGAAGATGAAGCAAAATTCATTCAAAATGCGGCAAGAAAATATATGATTTCAAAATTTTTGGGTGAAAAAGTTTCTTTAAAAGATTGTTCAGATAATAATTCAAATTTAAATAAAAATAATAAACAGAAAAACAGGCTAAAAAACAGATGCAGTGTGTATTTTAACGATATTGACCTTGCTAAAAGCCTTGTTGTGAACGGTTTTGCGGTGTACGACGGTGTCGATAATAAGTTTTTTTATAAAATCCTTGAAAACCCGCACAGGATAAAGAAAAATGCCAAAAATTTAAGGGTGGAGCGTTACAAAAACGAGAGTGCATTTTTTAAAGAAAATGCGCAAAACCAACCTTTTGCACGAAGGAAATCCGCTCCATCGACGGTTTTTCGCACCTCTCCAACCCTGAATTTTGGGGACGTGACAATTTTTCTTGTGAACCCAAATTCAAACAAAAGACCTTCAAACTCTTGCGGGACAGAAGCTTGCAGGATTTTGCTTCAAAAAATTAAAAATTCAAAAACAAGCATAGATTTTGCGCTCTACGGGCTTGACCGGCAAAATGAAATTTTAAATGCGCTTTTGGAGGCGAAAAAAAGAGGGGTAAAAATTCGCGGCGTTGTTGATTCAAAAGCAGATGGGATCTATGTTTACGCCGATACGGCAAAGCTTGTCACTCTCCTTGGGGCGCGCGCGGACCTCTCTGCAATTAACATGCACAACAAATTTTTCATTTTTGACAACGAAGAAATCTTCACAGGAACGATGAATGTTTCAACCACCGGAACCGGCGGCTACAACGCTAATACGGCGATTTTAATAAAAAACAAAAGCGTTGTAAACGCCTTTGGAAGCGAGTTTAACGAGATGTTTGAAGGCAAATTTCAGCTTGCAAAGCGGGATTTGAGCGTTTCAGGGCTGAATATTTCAGGGGCTGGGGGCAAAAATGTCGGGCTTGATATTTATTTTTCACCGGTTGGAAATCCTTTAGAGAAAGGCATTTTGCCGATTTTACGCGGGGCGAAAAAAGAGGTGTATGTAAGTATTTTTTATCTTACGAACAGGGCAATAATTAATGAGCTTATTGCCGCAAAGGCTCGTGGGGCGGACGTTCGGGTGATTTATGATGCTGTGGGTGCAAACAATATGAAAGAGCAGGTGAAAATTTTAAGGGCCGCCGGTGTGAAAGTGAAGGTTGAAAATTGGGGCGGGAAGGACCATGAGAAAAATATGGCAGTTGACGGGCGGATTTTTATTACGGGAAGCGCGAATTTTTCAAATTCCGGGATGAAAAGAAATGATGAAAATATTTTAATCTTCAAAAGCCCTGAAATAGCAGGGTTTTACAGGGATTATTTTTTAAAACTTTATAGGGGCTTGGATGAAAAATATTTAAAATTTACACCGCGCGCAGAAAGCCTTGAGAGTGGAAACTCTTGCTATGACGGGCTTGACAACAATTTTGACGGAAAGGTTGATAAAGATGATGCTGGCTGTAAAATTTGAAATTTTTTTAAAAACGCTATGAAGCTTAAAAACCGCCAAAGAAGCCTTAAATATCCTATAAATGGCCTAAATTGCCTTAATTTGTTTGCAAGCAGGCTTTTTTTCAGGTAAAATGTTCGTATAGTAATATTGGGGATAATTTTTAAGAATTATGGAATTTTTCAGAAAGAACAGAAGGATTATAGTTTCAATACTCGTAATCACAGTTGCAGCCTGGATGATAGGCGCAACGATATTGCTTCCGCTTTTAGCAAATTAGTTTAAAATTTATGATAAAAGATGTAGTAAAAATCGGAATATGCTTGTTTCTTGCCGTTTTTTTGTTCTCGCAAAACACGGTGGTTTTTGCTACGCAAAGTGCCTCAAAGAGCCAAATAGAGCAGAAACGCGCCCAGGCGAAGAAGGAAATTCATAAATTAAAACTTTTGGAAAAAATTGAGACAAATAAGCTCTATCGAAACCAAAAAAAGCTGGAACAGACCGAACAGGGGCTATATTACAACAAACAACAGTATAAAAACGCGCAGGAAGAGCTTTATACCCTTCAAATACAGCTTGAAAACGCGCTAAGGAACTATAGAGCCCAGCAATATGCCACAAATAAAAGAATTGTGCAGATTTTTAAGACCAAAAGAAAGAATTACATTGAATTTTTGCTTTCCGCAAAGAATGTAAACGATTTTTTGGATAGAATTTATTTTGAAAATATTGTAATGGATATCGACAGGCAAAAAATTGCCCGAACTCAAGAGAGGACAAGGCAAATAAGGGAATTGACCCGCCGCCTTGAAAACCAAAAAAATGAGCTTAAAGCCTCAATTGAGACGATGAACCGCCAGCAAAAAAATATCCAAAGTGCAATTTCAAACAATGAAAAAATGATTCACAAGCTTAAAACTGACCGCTCCACTTGGGAAAAATCCGAAAGAGAGCTTGCGCGCCAGTCTAAGCAGATTGAAGATATGATTAATAAAACGGTGAGCAAAACCCCAAAAACCACCGTTATTACTACAACTGCGACATTCGTAAGACCCGTTGCGGGGCCCTGCACATCGCCTTACGGTACAAGAATGCACCCAATATTTAAAAAACAGATTTTCCATTCAGGGGTGGATATCGGAGCGCCCTACGGGGCAAATGTGAAAGCCGCAAACTCAGGCAAAGTAATCTTTACAGGCTGGTATGGCGGATATGGTAAGGTTGTAATTATTGACCATGGTAAAGTTGGCGGAGTGCCCACGACAACGCTTTATGCGCACCTTTCAAGCTACCGTGTTGCAAAAGGAGCGTCTGTTTACAGGGGGCAAGTCATCGCAAACATCGGTACGACAGGGTATTCAACCGGGCCGCACTTGCATTTTGAAGTCAGAAGAAACGGGGCGACGACAAATCCGTTTAATTATATCCCAAGATAGCCTTTTAGCTTAGGTTTTGGGGAAGTTCGGATAATTAATTTTGCCGTATATTTTTTTGTGCGTGATTTTTGGAGGTTTTTGGTGTAAAATAAATTTTGTCCGCAGCATGGTCTGTTTATCCTGATATAAGGCAAATGCGGGTTCAAAACTGGGGAGAAAATCGAAAATTACTTTAGGGTATAAAAATTTTATAAAACTGTATCTTGCCTGTGGTTTTATGTTTTGTGCGGGTGCTTTCGGCCTGTCCGGCGCGGCTTTTTCGTATGAAACAGTGAATGCTGTAACTTTAATTCCTGAAGACAAACAGGAAAAAACAGAATTTCAGGCAGTGAGCACGAACAGATATTTGGACAAAGGCGTAAAAACCGGCTGGGACGCTGATTATGTGCCTGAGGATAAAAAAGAATTTACAATTCCAAACCCCCTGGATGAACTTACAAAAAGAAGAATAAAAGAGACCAATAAAGAAGCTTCGCAGGCTCTTAAAGCTGATAAAGAAAAGGCTGATATTACAATAGACAGCAAGGTTTTAGAATATTTTGACGAGCGCGGCGAGGTTGAAGCAAACGGAAACGTCGTTGTAACCTCTTCAACAGGGACTGTTATAACCTCGGACAGAGCTGTATATGATAAAAACGCAAATGTCGTAAAGCTTTTTGGCAACGTGGTTTTAAAGAAGGATGCAAATGTCATAAACGGCGAATATATGCTTGTTGATTTAAACGAGGAAAATGCGCTTGTTGACTCGCCCGTTATGAGTGTGGGGTCTGTTTTAAGGCTTCGTGCGGCAGAAGGGTATGCCTACACAGACAGGCTTGAAGCGGTGAACGGAAATGTTGAGCTTGCAAGGAAAGTGGAGATGTGTCTGCAATCTTCAGGGTTCAACAGATATGACAATATGCTGATTCAAGATGATATTGTTTCTTTTGACACAAAAAAGCAGAGGCTTTCGCCTTATAAAATAAAAACAAAAGAAATTCTTGTAAAACCCGGAAAAGACCATGATAGCCTGATTTTAAAGAATGCAGATTTATATTACAAAAAGACAAAAGTTGTTTCTGTTGCTTCGATGGAATTGTTTGCAGACAAGGAAATGAACAGAATTGAAGCAAACATTCCGCTTGAAATCGGCTCTATCAGTCACTTTGGACAATATGTAGGGCTTGGGTATATTTTTAAAATTCCAATGGGCGGAAACCTGAAAGTGGCGCCTGCATTAGTTTATGATGATGAATTCGGCGTTGGCGTAATCGGAAGATTAAACACAAAGAGGCTAAAACTGGATGCGGCCTGGGCTACAAGCAGTGAGAACCTTATTATAGACGGTGAATACAACTTTACAAGCAAATTGAAGGCGGATATTTCCCGCCATGCCTATAAAGATGAATGGTTTATCGGTTCAAAAAGGCCGGGGCATATGGCCCAGTTGGTTTATGATGACAGATATAACGTGAAAGATATTGATGCTGTTTTCAGGCAAAGGTTCACGGCAGGCTATGTTTCAGAGTATCACACAAAACATCAGGAAAAAGACAACTATGGCACAATGCGCTTTAGGTGGCAAGCAGAGCTTAGAAAACACATAATGGGGATTTCAAACGAAGAGCAGGATATGTTCTTAAACTTCGGCATCTTGGGGCAGACAATGGCAACGGTTTATGGCACGGGCGAAACTTTTGGCCTGGTTCGTGGCGGCCCGTATGTTGATTCAAGGATTAAAAACTGGCAGTCAAGAATAAGCTATCAGCTTGGCGGGAAAAACGGCGCAAGCCCGTTTGAATTTGACGAATATACTTATGGTAAATCTTCAATCGATGTTGATGAAAGTTTAAAGCTTGGAAAATATTTATCTGTGGGCTACAGAGGCGTTATAAGCCCCTTGAAAGATAACGACAAAGACGATTTACTTACAGAAAACAGATTTTATGTGATTGCAGGGCCTGAAGATATCAAGGTTGCTTTTTCGTACGACACCATAAGAAGCAGTGTAAACTTTGATTTTATGTTCCTTTTGGGGACAGACAGTTCAAATATTGAATACGATAAAATCACGGTAAGAGAGCCTGATAAACTTCAAAAAAGGGAAGAAAGGCTGAATAAAGACAAGGGTTTGTGGAAAGTAAGGGTGCCTGAAAACCTGTAAAGGCAGGGGTTTGCCGTTTGACGTAAAATGTTGGCGTAAAATTTGCCGATGTGAGCGTGTTTTATATAAAGCTTGGAAAAATCAAGAAGACTTATTCTAAATAATCCTTAAATTTTTTATCCACATCAAAATAAAATCCGCACTCATCAAGGGTTTCACCGCCATTATAAATAAAATCGGAATTTATTGAAGGGTAATCCCTGCACCAAAGGGAGCGAAAGAAATATTTTTTACATTTGTTATTCTTGCCAAGGGACTTGCATTTAAACATTAAAGCCCCGTCAAAAAAGGCATTCCCTGTGTTTTGAACTTTGCCGTTTATTGTAAAATGTAAATATCGCCTGTTTCTTTTTTGAAGGGCTAAAAAGTCTTCTTCTGTTTTAATGTAGCCGTTTTCATCGGAAAATAAAATCGTTTTACAGCAGGTGCCGCATTTTTTGCATTTTCCTTTTACAACATATTTTGAAGAAAAAAGCTTATTTTTTAAAAATTGGATAAAATCTTCAATCGTATTTTTTACAACGTTCATTCTATAACCTGCACAATCCCTTTAATTACGGGTTTTAGCGTGTTTGTATATTCAAAAATCTGGAAAATATAATACCCTGTTTTATTAATTATAAAATAATCTGTATAAAGCCTTTTGTCTTCAAGCTCCACCGTTTTATCATACAAATATTCATATCCCCAAAATTCGCTTTTTTCTGATTCTTTCCTAAAAACCTGAACCTTTAAAAGCCTTGTTTTAAATTCGTTTGGGTTATATAAAAGATAATAAATTTTTTCGCCTTTTTTATAAGTGTTTTGCGGTTTATAGCCAAAATCCTTTGAAAAAGGGGTTGCAGAAAAAAGGATACCGGGCTTTTCCTTGTCGCAGCCTGTTAAAAGG
>CANSKM010000024.1 GCA_947647475.1 uncultured bacterium | reverse complement strand
CGCTGAACGCCACGGCCAAAACTTTGATGAACTTGTTGAAAAAGAAGGCAAAGACGAAGTTGACAAAAAATTCAGAGAAGAAGCCGTTAAACGCATTAAAAATTCTCTTGTTGTTGAAAAAATCGCAAAAGAAGAGGACATCAAAATCGGCCAGGATGATATATTAGAGCAGGTTAACGAAATTGCAAGATTATATCATACAACAGGCGCTCAAATCTTTGAAGAAATCAGACAAAACCCCGGTATGTTCGCTGTAATCACACAGCAGATTGCAACCAAAAAAGTAAATGATATTTTATTAAACAACAACACGTTTAATGCAAAGTAAAAAAACGCCAAATCGGCAGCAAACCAAAGAAACAAAGTAATTTGAAAGGATAAAATATGAGTTTTGTACCCGTAGTAATAGAACAATCATCAAGAGGCGAAAGGTCTTTTGACATATTTTCAAGACTTTTAAGAGAGAGAATTATTTTCCTCGGTACGCCGATTGACGATATGGTTGCAAACCTTATCGTGGCGCAGCTTTTGCTTTTAGATTCAGAAAACCCCGATAAAGACATTATGCTTTATATTAATTCCCCCGGGGGCTCTGTTACAGCAGGTTTTGCAATTTATGACACTATGCAGCATATCAGAGCAGACGTTTCAACAATCTGCCTTGGCCAGGCTGCTTCAATGGGTGCGTTCCTGTTGTCATCCGGTACAAAAGGCAAAAGGCTTGCCCTTCCGCATTCAAGAGTATTAATTCACCAGCCTTTGGGCGGTGCACAAGGCCAGGCAACCGATATTGAAATTCAGGCAAATGAAATTTTAAGAATTAAAAAATCTTTAAATTCAATCCTGTCTTCAAACACGGGGCAACCGCTTAAAAAGATTGAAAAAGACACAGACAGGGATTACATTATGACCCCTGAAGAAGCTCTTGAATATGGCATGATTGACAAAATAATTACTATGGAAGAAAATAAATAGTAAACCACATAAAAATGCCATCAAGAATGCCAAAAAGCAAATTGTATGCTCTAAATTTTTAGAGCAAGGAGAAAAACAAAATGCCCAAAAACGACGATCCGAATTTAAAATGTTCTTTCTGCGGAAAGACTCAGGACCAGGTGAAAAAGCTCATCGCAGGCCCTGATGTTTGCATTTGCGATGAATGTATCGAACTTTGCAACGAAATTCTTGATGAAGAACTTTTTAATATCAAACAAGACGACAAAATTTCGGATTTAGACCAGCTCTTTGAAGGCATTCCAAAACCTGCAGAAATTAAGGCATACTTAGACGAGCACATTGTAGGCCAGCAGGATGCTAAAAAAGTGCTCTCCGTTGCGGTTTACAACCACTATAAAAGAATTGCCCACAATATGGATACAAACAACGAAAAACCTGAAGTTGAAATCCAAAAAAGCAATATTCTTCTGGTTGGGCCCACCGGTTCCGGTAAAACGCTTCTGGCGCAAACGCTTGCAAAAATGTTGAACGTGCCTTTTGCTGTAGCGGATGCTACAACCCTTACAGAAGCAGGGTATGTGGGCGATGATGTTGAAAACATTTTATTAAGATTATATCAAGCGGCAGATTACAACGCACAGAAGGCTGAGCGAGGAATTATTTATATCGATGAAATCGATAAAATTGCAAGAAAGTCTGAAAACCCTTCTATCACAAGGGATGTATCCGGCGAAGGCGTGCAGCAGGCATTGTTAAAAATGATTGAAGGCACGGTTGCAAACGTTCCACCGCAGGGCGGAAGAAAGCACCCGCACCAGGAATTTATCCAAATCGACACATCAAACATCTTGTTTATTGTGGGCGGTGCGTTTGTCGGCCTTGATAAAATCGTTGAAAGACGATGCGGCACATCAAGCACGGTAGGTTTTGGTTCAAAACCCGTGAGCGCCAAAGAAAAAGAAATTCAGGCACAAAAAATGCTCAAAAAACTTCAACCTGATGATTTATTAAAATTCGGCCTTATTCCTGAATTTATAGGAAGAATTCCCGTATATTCAGTTTTAGACCCGTTGGATGAAGAAACACTGAAGATGATTTTAACCCAGCCGAAAAACGCCATAATGAAGCAGTATATCTGCCTTATGAAAATGGACGGGGTTGAATTAACCTTTGAAGATGATGCGGTTGATTTAATCGCAAAAGAAGCAATTAAAAGGAAAACGGGCGCAAGGGCGCTTCGCTCCATTGTTGAAGAAATTATGACGGATATTATGTATGAAGTACCGTCAAACACTGATATAAAGACTTATACCATCACAGCAGACACAGTTAGAAAAAAATTGAATGTTGCAGAAGTTATTGAATTGCCAACCACCAAAAGCAACATCGAAGAAATTGCATAAAAACAAGTAAGGAAAAAGAAATGAATCGTATGAAGATGATGTTTAAAAAACTTTTGTGTTTAATCGCAATATTTTTTGCATTCACAATCACAGGCGCCATTGCCGCCCCCTCTGATGATTTTTCAGATACACACCAGGGATATTGGTCTTATGATGCCATTATGGCTTTAAAAAAGGTGGGAATCCTTGCAGGATACCCGGATGGCACCTTCAGACCGGATGAACTTGTAACAAGAGCTGAATTTACGGCAATGATTACAAAGGCGCTAAATTTAAGAAATAAAGAATTTTCAATCACAAACTACAAAGATTTAAGCCAAAAACACTGGGCCTACAGGGACATTCAAATTGCATCCCACTACGGCGTAATGTATGGCACCCCTGACAACAACTTTATGGCAAACGGCCAGGTTAAAAGGGTTGAAGTTATTATGACAATTATGAGCGCCCTAAACCTTAAAGAATTAACACCCGAACAGGCAACAGAAATTCTTGCTCCGGTTTATCGCGACTTAAAAGACCTACCGAAATGGGCTTTAACAAGAACAGGTAAAGCGGAACAGCTTCACTCAATTGTTGTAAGACCGGGCGAAGAAGGACTTTTAATGCCAAACCGTCCTGCAACAAGAGGCGAGCTTGCAGTGTTCTTATACAATATGCTTGAAAGAGTAAAAGTTCACCCGAACACGAAACTTCAAGGCGCAATGCCAAAAAGGGTTGACGGGTATGTTCTTGAAAATGCTTATCTTGACGGCAACATAGCAATCCTTCCTGCAGGGACAGTGCTTCCCTTGGGCGTTATGGACTGTGTATGGTCTAAAGAAGCAAAAGAAGGCGATGAATTTATCGCAAGAACTCTTGTAAACTTTGTAACAAAGGATAAAATCCTTTTAATCCCCATCGGAAGAGAGTTTAAGGGTACAATTCAAAAGGCTAAAAAAGGCACAACCTTAATTAAAAACGCACAAATGGTATTCCAGACTGAAACTTTGCTTGACAAAGGCAGCAACGATTCCGGCGTTGAATTCATTACGGTTGGAAACGCAGTGCCGAAAGTTCGCGAATTCACCCATAATCCTGTGCTCCAAAAAATAGGCTACAACGTATTTAAAGGACACAATTTCTACAATCACCACTCTCAACAGGTAGATTTTGTTCTTTTGGAAGCTGCAAGAATAAACATTATGGAAAATATGTTTGCTGAATAGTCTTGCTTTTAAAGATATTCAAACAACAACCACAAAATTCAAATGTCCCTTGGTTTAAGACCTGAGGGGCATTTTAGTATTTCTCTCTTTTTTAAAAGGCGTTTTAATCGGTTTTTTAAAGCCGATTTTTTAGCCTTCCGTTTTTTTCCTTAACTCTCTTTTAATATGGTCAATATCTTCTTCAGACAAGGCTTTTAGGTAACCTTCAAGCTCCTTTTTATCCTTAAAATTTTTCGGTGTAAATATCATTTTGCCCGTATTTGCATTTACGTATGCAAAAATGGCGCTTTTTGCCTTGTTATCTGCTTCTTCGGGTTTTATTGTAATTGTAAATCTGCTCTCATCTTCTTCATCAAAAATAACATTTATGGGCTCAAAGCGGCCAAACTCAGGCACGATGGCCTTATCAAGCGTTTTATTTATTTTATCTAAATATTTATTATCCATATTTTTCCCCAAAAATGCAGTTCTAAAAGGATTTTGCACCCTTGAAGAGTATTGTATCACATTGGGAAAATATTTTACACTGTTCATCTTTAAATTTCCTTGCGGGTATTATCTAAAAACTTGAACAGAATTTTTTTTGCCTCTTTGTTTTGTCCGGTTTAAAAAATGGACTTTTAAATGCCATGCAGCGGGGGTTCGCGCCCCAGGCCTAGTTTTTAAACGTGTAAAATTCGCCTTTTGAAAGCTTTTCAAGACATTCTTTTGATAAAAGTTCAATCTGCCTTGGGCTCAAACCCTCAATTTGAAGCTTCGGCTCTTCAATTTTTACCCCTTCAATGTCCAAAATTCCAAGCTCTTTTTTCCTTAAATAATTATAAACATCGCTTAAATATTGATTATACTTTGAATACAGGGTATCATCCTTTGAAATTTCAGACACAAGTGCTTCATATTCCCGAAGTTCATCCGCAACGGCAACTTTGCCTTCCGTTGTTAATTGCCAGATTTTTTCTGAAACCGTGGTTTTGCCTTTTCTGATGTCGTATGGAAAATGCTCATATTCGGCAAACTTTTGCACTTCAGTTCCCCTGAATTGGCCTTCGCCAAGGGCTCCTGAAGAGTATTTAAAATTAGCCTGGCAGGCTGTGTAGCCTGAAGCTTTTTTGGATTTTTTTGCAATTTTTTGAAGATATTCAGCATCAAAACCAAGTGCCTGAGCAGTTTTTGACATTGGGTCAATGTCTGAAACTATGCTAAATGAGCCGCCTGAAAGCGCATAGTCTGATTTTTGCCACGCAGCAAAGATTTGGCCGATTTGTTCATCCGAAAAGTACGCTATACCGTCTTTTCCAACGTAATTATGAAGCTCTGACATTGTGATTTCATTATTTTCAAGCGCAAGGGCGAGCCTGTCGGTCATCTTTTGGGTTTGCGCCGTTGCAAGAATACCGTTTGCCCTCTTTAAAAGTGCGGCAGAAGCTTCATCCAGCCCTTCAGTTGAAGTTTTGGACCAAAGAACTTTAAGTGTTTGAATTTCATCTTCGCCAATTCCGCCTTTTTGAAGGGCAGAGAGTGCATCCTTTGCATCCAGAGATTCAAATATGGCTCTTGTGCCCACCCCGTCTGCAATCAGGCTGTTTGCCCTGTCAAAAGATACAATCTCCGTGCCGGATTTTAATTTTGAATTTAACTTATCAAATGTGGATTTAATTCCTTTTGTGCGGTCTGAATATTGAACGCCCGTGCCGCTTGTTGCGGCTTCAAACTCCATTACAGAAGATTTTTGAAGGTATGAATTTCTTCTTGCAATAACGTTTGCAAGGTTTTGCACTTCTTCTGTGCCTTCTTTCAGGGGGGTTGAAAAATCAATCGAAAGCCCCTTCATAAAACTTTCATTTGCTAAATCCCTTTTAATTGCAAGTGGGGTAAGGGCTTCAGGTACAAACCCGGGCATTGAAGAATAAAATTTCTTTAAAAGCGGATTTTCATCTAAAAGCCTTGAAACTTCTTCTTTTGCGGCCTCTAAAACCCCTGTTTTTGAATAAGGGGAAGAAACAACGGCTGCTTTTTGTGCCACACCCCGAATTTCAAGCATATCACGGCTGAGGGGCTGAAGCTTTGATGTGTTAACTCCTGATAAAAGCTTGCCCGCAGAGCGCATCGCAGCCAAAGGGTCGATTTTTTGTGCCGCAGCGTTTGAAAGCGTATTTAAAATTTTTGTTGAAATATCCAAAAGCTTTTAAAAATCCTTGCAAGTTCTAAAATAAACAATTGTTAGGCCTTATATTTATAAAGTTTTTTTCAAAAAAGAAATTGCGCCTGTCGGGCTAAAACATTAAATTAATATTAATTTTTGTAATATTAGCCAAAAATGTATTTATCATTAAAATATAAAAACAAATGAGGTGATTATTATGTTTGACTTTGAAAAACTCACAAAATCCGCACAGAATTTAATAATAGAAGCGCAAACGCTTGTTAAGACAAATAAAAATACGTTTTTGGAACCTGCGCACCTTGTCCTTGCAATGGCAAACCTTGCAAGACCGGAGACCGAAAATTCAGGGCTTTATGAACTTTTTTCCGCTTTAAAAATTACCGGAACAATTTTTAGAGACGATATTCAAAACGTTATAGCAGAGCTTCCAAAAGTTTCAGGCGACAGCGCGCAGCTGTATTTTTCCGCTGACACTTTAAAAATTATGGAAGATGCTAAAAAAATTGCAGAAAAAATGAAGGATAAATTCATTTCGCCTGAGCATATTTTGTTGTGCACGGTAAAAGATGCTTCAACAAACAAAAATCAGGCCCTTTTGAATAAAGTTTTTACAAAATTTTCAATAAACGAAGTTTCAATTTTAAATGCGATTAAAAAAATCCGCGGAAACAAGCAAATAGATTCAAACACGGCGGATGATGAATTTAAGATGATGGAAAAATTTTCAATAGATTTAACGGCAAAAGCCAAAGAAGGAAAGCTTGACCCTGTAATCGGCCGCGACGAAGAGGTTCGACGAATTATCCAGGTTTTAAACAGGAGGACAAAAAACAACCCGGTTTTAATCGGCGAAGCAGGGGTCGGCAAAACCGCCATTGTTGAAGGCTTGGCGCAAAGAATTATAAGAGGCGATGTTCCTGAAAGCCTTAAAAACACAAGGCTTATATCCCTTGATATGGGCTCTTTGGTTGCAGGGGCGAAGTATCGGGGCGAATTTGAAGAAAGGCTTAAAAAAGTAAATAAAGAAGTTGTGGATTCAGAAGGCGAAATTATTCTTTTTATCGACGAACTCCACACGGTTGTGGGCCTTGGCGCCACGGAAGGTTCAACAGATGCTGGTAACCTTTTAAAGCCGATACTTGCACGCGGCGAAATGAGAATGCTTGGCGCAACGACCGTAAATGAGTACAGAAAACATATTGAAAAAGACCCTGCGCTTGAAAGGCGCTTCCAGCCTGTCCTTGTGGATGAACCCACGGTTGAAGATACGATTTCAATTTTAAGGGGCTTAAAAGAAAAATATGAAGTGCACCATGGCGTTAGAATAAAAGATTCTGCCCTTGTTGCCGCAGCAACGCTTTCAAGCAGATATATTCAAGACAGGTTTTTACCGGATAAGGCCATAGATTTAATGGATGAAGCCGCTTCACGCGTTAGAATTGAGATTGATTCAATGCCTGAAGAATTGGACAAGCTTGAACGTCAGAAATTACAGCTAAAAATTGAGCTTGAATCCTTAAAGGGCGATAACGATGAGGATAAAATTAATAGGGTAAAAACCGCGCTGGATGAGGTTTCAGCAAAGGCGGATGAACTTAAATGCAGATGGGAAGCAGAAAAGAGCACTATTAAAGGCGAAGCGCAGATAAAATCCGAAATTGAAAAATTAAAAGTTGAAATTGAAATCGCTGAAAGGGAAGCAAACCTAGAGCTTGCGGCAAAATTAAAATACGGAAAATTGCCCGAGCTTCAAAAAGAGCTTGAAAACTGCAAAACAATGGGCGATGCGGCAAAAGAAAATGCACTTTTAAAAGAAGAGATAACGGATGAGGATATTGCAGAAGTTGTCTCAAAGTGGACAGGGGTGCCCGTTTCAAAGCTTGTAGAATCTGAATCTGAAAAATTAATTGAGATGGAAAATATTCTCCACAAAAGGGTTATAGGCCAAAACGAAGCCGTGGGCGTTGTGTCTGACAGCATTCGCCGTGCAAGAAGCGGCCTTAAAGACCCGAAAAGGCCGATTGGCGTGTTTTTATTTTTGGGCCCGACGGGTGTCGGCAAGACAGAACTTGCAAAAACGCTCTCTGAATTTATGTTTCAGGATGAAGATGCGCTCATTAGGATTGATATGAGCGAATATATGGAAAAACATTCTGTTGCAAGGCTTATAGGAGCGCCCCCGGGGTATGTCGGGTATGATGAAGGGGGCCAATTAACGGAAAAAGTTCGCCGCAAGCCCTATTCTGTTGTGCTTTTTGATGAAATTGAAAAGGCACACCCTGACGTTTTCAACATTATGCTCCAGATTTTTGATGACGGCAGATTAACTGATTCCAAAGGAAGAACGGTCGATTTTAAAAATACGATTATAATTTTAACATCAAACGTTGGGTCTGATATTATTTTGGATAACACCGTAAAAGGCTTACTATCAGAGGCTGACAGGGAAAAAACCAAAGAAGATGTGACAGAAAAATTAAGAAATTATTTTAAGCCCGAATTTTTAAACAGAATCGATGAAACCGTGTTCTTTGAGGCGCTTCGCCTTGAAGATTTAAAGCACATCGTGGACATTCAGGTTCAATATTTAAAGAGACTTTTAGCAGAGCGAAAGATTGAATTTGAAATCACGGAAGATGCAAAAGAAAAACTTGCACTTGACGGGTATAACCCGATTTATGGGGCAAGGCCTTTGAAGCGTGCAATTAGGGCGCAGGTAGAAAACCCGCTCTCTAAAGAGCTTCTTTTGGGGCATTTTACGGACGGCGACAAGATTTTAATCGACGTTAAAGACGATAAAATTTCATTTGAAAAGCAGGGATAGGGCAAAACGCCTTATCCTTTGTTTTTAAACCCGCAAACTTTAAAACGGGCTATTTATTGCTCATATCAACATATTCAACCGCTTCTTCGATTGTATCAAACACGCGGATTACGTTGTTTAAAAATACGAAATTCAAAGCTTTTAGAACATCTTCAGAAGGCTTTACAATTATAAAAGAGCCGTTTTTTTGCGCCGTTGCTTTGTAAACATCTGCAAAAACGCTCGCATAATTATCCGAGAAAATTTTCACATATTCCATATTGAAAATTATGTTCGGTTTTCCGGTTAAAACGTTTGTGTTTACTTCTTTTAAGATGTTTGTAATATATTTTTCGTGGTTAATTTTATAAATTGATAACACACATATATCATCATTGATATAATATTTTTGAAATTCTTCGTTTGTAACTTTGCTAACGGAGTTTGAAATGAATTTCATAACGTTTTCATGCCAATCAGGCTGTTTTGGAATAAATTCATCCACACCCAGGCTGTAACATTTTTGAACCATTTCCTTATCGTCTGTTCCTGAAATTACAAGGATTTTGAAGTTTTTATTTTCTTCATTTTTAATTTTATTTGCAGCCTCAACAAGTTCAAAACCATCAGCTGCATCGGGCAAGAACAAATCCACAATTACATAATCAAAATGTTTTTTCTTAAATTCTGAAATTGCTTCTTCTTTATTCCTTGCAACAAAAACATTCATCCCAATTTTTTTGAGCATAGAGGTCAACTGAAAAATTGAAAGCTCCATATCATCCACAATAAGAACGTTCAGGTTTTCTGCCGTAAAAAAGCTTAGAGGATAGTTAAAAAAGTTTAACTTTCTCTCAATTGCAATCAGCGCCTTTGAAACCGTTGCCTCATTTGCGTTATCGGGGTTTGCGTCTATCCCTGAAATTTTAATTAAATTAAAAAGCTGTTCTTTTGTTAAGATAATACCGTCAGTCATACATTTTATTATACAATATTTTTTGAAAAACACCAGAAAAATACTACCCTTTGATGATATAATAAGTGTAAAATAATTCTTGGAGAGAAAAAATGGAGAATAAATTAAACACAAGCGCATTCGGAAAAAACGATATCAGAGGAATTTTCCCAAAAGAAGTGAATTCCGAGGTGTTTTTATATGCTGCGATGGGATATGTTAAATGGGCAGTGGAACAATTTAAGAAAAAAGGAACCCCAAAACGCGCGGATGAACTCTGTTTTTGCGTTTGTATGGACGCAAGACTCCATTCAAAAGAATTGAAAGACGCTGTAATTAAGGGTGTGACTTTATACGGCGCGAACGTTGTGGATATTGGCCTTGCGCCAACCCCCATGGGATACTTTAGCGAATTTGCAAAAATCCCCGAAGAAATTTTAAAAGGGCAAAAAATAAACGGGGCACTGATTATCACAGCTTCGCACAACCCATCAGAATATAACGGCCTTAAAATGACATTTAACAAGGGAAGTTTATCCGAAAGTGATATTAAAGAAGTGAAAGCTGCGGCAGAAAGCGTTTATGAACTTGCAAAAGAAGGAAGATTGCCTATTACAAAAAAAGGCTTTATCAGCGAATTTGACCTTGTTGAAACGTATTCAGAAAAACTTTTGGATGGGTTTTCAAAATGTGCCGAGGGTTTAAAAATCGTTGTGGACAGTGCAAATGCGACAGCAGGAATTGTTGCACCAAAAATTTATAAAGAAATGGGTGCTGAAATTATAGAATTATATTCTGAACCCGACGGAAATTTCCCAAACCACCACCCGAACCCTTCGGATGAATCCACACTTGATGACATTAAAAAAGCCGTTGTTGAAAACGAGGCGGATTTTGGAATTGCATTTGACGGAGATTCAGACAGAATTGGCCTTGTAGATTCAAAAGGGAATATGGTTACAGGGGATAAATTGCTTTTAATCTATGCGCTTGATTTAATTGAAGCACTTAAAATTCGGGGCGAAAAGCCGACAGTTGTGTCTGAAGTTAAATGTTCACAGGTGCTTTACGACACAATAAACAAAGCGGGCGGAAACGCTATAATGTATAAAACAGGCCACGGCTATATAAAATCTAAAATGAAAGAAACAGGCGCACTTCTTGCAGGAGAGATGAGCGGCCATGTTTTCTTTAAAGACAGATACTACGGTTTTGACGATGCAATTTATGCAGGAATGAGGCTTATTGAAATAGCTTCAAAACACAAAAAAGAAAATCCGGATTTTAAAGTTCAGGATTTACTTGAGCCCTTCAATAAAGTATTTATTTCAAACGAAGTAAGGTTCAAATGCCCGAATGAATTTAAAAAAGAGGTTTTGGAGAGATTGAATTCAAGGGTCACGGATGAGCTTTTCAATTCAAAAATTAAAGAAATCGTAACGCTTGACGGGCTTAGGATAATTTTTGAAGACGGCTTTGCCTTAATTAGAAAATCAAACACAGAGCCTGTTTTCACGATGCGTTTTGAAGCAAACACAAAAGAAAAATGTGAATGTTATAAAGATGCATTGGTGAACGTTGTGGATGAACTTGTGCAGGCTGTTTCCAAAGAAGTTTCAACGCAACAAGTATAGCCTTTTAACTATACGGAAGTTTAAGTTTTTGTGCAAAGTGCAGAATAAAACATTATACAAAAGCGGAACTTTTCATATTAAACTAGTCACCCGTACATTAAATAAATGTGGTTGTTTTACTGTTTTTATGTAAAATGTGCATTGCATCAAAATTGTTATTGTATCATTTTCTCTGCTCCTTTTTCTTGGGCTGGGCATTAACTTTGCGCAGGCTGAAGAATCAATCGGGGAGCAGCTTACAAAAATTGAAACAAGCCTTTGGGATTTGAATTATCAAAACGAAACAAATGAAGTACGTCTAAAACGTATTGAAAACGAGGTTTTTGGGACTGCAGATTCAAAAGGTTCAATTCAGGATAGAATTAATAAATTAAATACAACCCTTGGGCTTGAAAGCCTTGCTGAAGCAAAAGCGCCAATTTCGGAACTTTACAAAGATGAAGATTCAGGCGTGAACTATCCTGTTGTAGATATGCTTGAAATGCAGCTTTTAGGGCAAAATTACAAAAAAGAAAATATCTATAAAAGGCTGGAGCGCCTTGAAGGAAAGGTTTTTGGCAATGCCCAAAAAGGAGATTTAGCACAAAGAACGGATAATCTTAAAGCAAAAATTGCCGTTACAAGGCCTTCTTCGTCCCTGCCGAATTATCAAACAGGCGAATATTACCACCCAAACGGGCTTACAGGGCAAGATGCACGTGAATACTCTTTCCAGGACGAATTTACGGAAGATGATGTTATTGCAAAATCAAGGTCTGATGCACAAAAAAGGAACAGAAAAGCGCAAAATGATAACTATAGCTACGATTACGGCTATGGCGGCTCGGATGTTTCCTTGCAAATTGCGGGTTTAGAAAATTCTCTCTTTGGGCAAACGTATTCTTACGACCCTATGGCGGTCCGTCTGAACCGTTTGGAGCGCCGAATTTTCCAAAGAGATTTTGCATCGGATGATGAATATGCAAGAATTTCAAGGCTTCAGGCCGCATCTACTGCAAAGAAAACCGCGAAATACTATGACAACAATAAATTCCAAAAATTCGCATCAACCGGTATGCAGCTTGGAACATTTGTCCTTATGATACTTGCGCTTCTTCTGTAAAATTCCCTGCAACTCTTTTTAAACCGGCTGTTTTAGCCATATTTAACCCACTATACTTAAAATAGTGTTGCAAGCTTTGCAACAAGGAATTCTAAACAGGTTTGATTTTGGCGATTTTCGGGTCTAAAAGTCTTTTCCCGGATTCGTCAAATTCAATCTGTAACAGGCATCTGTTTGAATATTTCACAACCTTTAAAATACTTCCTGCGCCGTATTTTTGATGTCCGACTCTCATGCCTTCCTGAAATTCATATTCATAAGGCTCTTCATCCGGCTCTTCGTTGTTAAAAATAGGCAAAGTTGCCTCAGCGCCCTGGCTTTCACTTTTAATCTTATTCAAATCAATTGATACATTTTCATTTATTTTAAGCTGATTTTTGGATGTTTCAGCCTTCTTTGTTTCGCCGATAACCTCTTCAAACCTTGCTTCGATTGATTTTTTAGCAAGTTCTTTTAATGAAACCCCGTCATCTTCAGTCTTTTCCTGCACTTCATGCGCTTTTTCAGGCTCAGAAGACACTTGCGCTTCATCTGCTTCAGGCTCATCCTCTGAAAAATCATCAATCTTTAAAATCGGCTTTTCTTTTACAATAATTATTGCTTCTTTTGGCTCTTGCTTTTCTTGTTTCGGCTGTGCTTCAGGTTCTTGCACAGTTTCCCTTGCGGGCTCCTGCACAGGCTCCTTTACTGAGTCATTTACAGGTTCAGTCGTTTCAACAACAGGCTCTGCAGTTTCGGCGGCCGGTTCTTCAATAGCAGGTTCAATAGCCGCATCAGCAGATTCTTCACCGGCG
>CANSKM010000023.1 GCA_947647475.1 uncultured bacterium | reverse complement strand
CCTTAACTGAAGACAGGCCGCACAGGGCAGCGCTTTCAAACGTTGATGCACTTGAAATATTAAAATCCGAAAGTGCAATTAAATGGGACCCCAATGTTGTAAATGCGCTTGTTAAGATGAAATCCTAGGAACTTTTTTGCAAAGGTTTGTTGGTTTTTGTCCGATGCTTTGTAAAAATAAAAAGTTGAATAATAAATTAAGAGTAAGAGTATGAAAATCGCCGCCGAACTTAAATTGGCGGCATTTCTATTGCTGCTTTTCAACTTCCCTATGGCGTTTGTAGCCGTAGGCAAAGTAAATACCAACCCCCAAAAGTATCCAAACAGGGAAAAGAACGGCTGAAATCCCAAGCGTTAAAAAGCCATGTATCATAATTCCGCCGCAAAGAAGGATGCCTAAAATCGGAAACAAAGGTACAAAAGGTACTTTAAAGGGCCTTTTTCTTTTGGGGTCTGTTTTTCTTAAAATTAAAACCGCAATGCAGATTATCATAAAGTTTGTAAACGTGCCAAAATTGCAAAGTTCTGCTGAAATGTTCAGGTCCATAAAAAGGGCACCGATTATAACAATTGCCCCTGCAGCCCAGGTTACAACGTGCGGTGTTCCGTGTTTTTTGTGAATTTTCTTAAACGAATTCGGGAAGAAATTATCCCTTGCCATAGCGTATAAAATTCTTGTTGTGCCAAGCTGATAAACAAGAAGAACCGATGTAAGCCCTGCGATTGCACCGACTGCAATCAATCCGCCGATTTTATTTAGTCCGACAGAATTCATCGCTGCGGTAATTGGCGCTAAAACGTTAATTTTATCCACAGGGACCATGCCGGATAAAACAAGGGCGGTTCCTACATAACAAATTGTGCAGACGATTAATGTCCCAATTAAGCCTATGGGGAGGTTCTTTTGCGGGTCTTTAGTTTCTTCTGCGGCAGATGACACTGCATCCACGCCAACGTAAGCGAAGAAAATTAAAAATGCGCCGGATAAAATCCCTGTTAGGCCGTTTGGCGCAAAAGGAGTCCAGTTTTCGGGGGCAACATAAAATGCGCCTGCAAAAATGAAGAGAAAAATTACAAACATTTTTACAAAAACAAGCATTGTTGCTGCCTTTGTGCTCTCTTTAATTCCCTGAATTAAAAGCAGGGTGATGATTAAAACAAGCAAAATTGCAGGAACATTTATGCAGATTGGAATAACATTAAAAAGCTTTGGAATTTCAACCGCAGGGTCCAGGCCCATATTCTGATAAACGGAAACTGCTGTTCTGTAGTCATTTATAAGCCACACGGGCGGGTTGCAGAGCCAGGCGGGAAGGATGTGTGAAAAGCCTTTTAAAAGCTCCATAAAATATCCTGTCCAAGAGCATGCAACGGTGATGTTGCTTATGGCGTATTCAAGCATTAAAATCCAGCCTATAATCCATGCCATAAATTCGCCCATTGTAACGTATGTGTAAGTATAGGCGGAACCTGCGGCTGGAATCATAGAGGCAAATTCCGCGTAACAGAGTGCAGAAAACAGACATGCAAACATTGCAATAATCATTGAAATTACAACTGCAGGGCCTGCGCCCGGGGCATTTTGTTCGCCCACCATTGCAATACCTATGATTGTAAAAATTCCTGTTCCGATAACGGCGCCTATGCCAAGCATTATAAGGTCAAAAGCGTTTAAAGTTTTTTTGAGCTTTGAATTTTTGGTTGTTTCAAGAATTTCATCGGGTGTTTTTTTAGATAAAAGGTTTTGTAAAAAAGCCTTTAAAAATCCTTTTTTAGTGTTCATTATTCTTCTCCACCCTTATTTAGCGCATTGTTGGCTTCAATTGTCCTTTGCTTTTTATAGCCGTACATAAAATAAATTGCTATCCCTATAAGTATCCACAAAGGAAATAGAATAGATGAAATCCCAAGCGTTAAAAAGCCATGTATCATAATTCCGCCGCAAAGAAGGATGCCTAAAATCGGAAACAAAGGCACAAAGGGCACTTTGAAGGGACGTTCTCTTTTTGGGTCTGTGTGTCTTAAAATTAAAACCGCGATACATATTACCATAAAGTTTGTAAATGTGCCGAAATTACAGAGTTCTGCAGATATGTTTAAATCCATAAACACTGCGCCTAAAATTACCAATATGCCCGCAGCCCAGGTTACAACGTGCGGCGTTCCGTGTTTTTTGTGTATTTTTTGGAAAGATTTTGGGAAGAAACCGTCTCTGCTCATCGCATATAAAATTCTTGCCGTGCCAAGCTGGAAGACTAAAATCACCGATGTTATCCCTGCAAGTGCACCTGCAGCAATAATTCCGCCCACTTTGTTCATTCCGATAGAATTCATTGCTGCTGCAATCGGGGCGAGGGTGTTTATATTATCCGTTGCAACCATGCCTGAAAGCACCAGTGCTGTTGCAATATAAACAACCGTGCAGGCAATAAGTGTTCCTAAAAGCCCTATGGGGAGGTTCTTTTGCGGGTTTTTGGTTTCTTCTGCGGCAGATGATACCGCATCCACGCCAACGTAAGCGAAGAAAATTAAAAATGCACCGGATAAAATTCCCTTCATTCCGTTTGGTGCGAAAGGAACCCAGTTGTCAGGCGTTACATAAAATATGCCTGCAAAAACAAAAAGGAAAATAACCGCAAGCTTTATAAAAACAAGAATTGTTGCTGCCCTTGTGCTTTCTTTAACCCCCTGAACAAGAAGGATTGTAATTACAAGCAAAAGCAAAATCGCAGGAACGTTTATGCAAAATGGAATTACCCCAAAAATTCTTGGGATTTCAACTGCAGGGTCCAGACCCATATTTTGATAAACGGAAATTGCCGTTCTGTAATCGTTTACAAGCCACACGGGCGGGTTGCATATCCACTGCATAGAGCTTGGAAGCAGGTGTGAAAAGCCGCGCATAAGCTCCATAAAATATCCTGTCCAGGAGCTTGCCATTGTGACGTTTCCGATTGCATATTCAAGCATTAAAATCCAGCCTATAATCCATGCCATAAATTCGCCCATGGTAACGTATGTGTAGGTGTAGGTCGTTCCTGCAACAGGTACCATTGAGGTAAATTCAGAATAGCAAAGGATTGAAAACAAAGATGCAAACATTGCAATGAGCATTGAAACAACAACCGCAGGGCCTGCACCGTATCCGGATTGTTCGCCCACCATTGCAACACCGACAATCGTAAAGATGCCGGAGCCTATAACAGCACCAATACCAAGCATTATAAGGTCAAAGGCATTCAAAGTTTTTTTAAGGTTTACCTTTTTTGCCGTTTCTATAAAATCATCGGGCGATTTTTTAGATAAAAGGTTTTGCACAAAGCCTTTTAGATTATTTTTATTATTTTCCACTTGTTTCTTCGGTCTTTCTTTGTTGGTTATATCCGTATATAAAATAAATAATGATTCCAAGGGCTATCCAAACAGGGAAAAGCACTTTGGATGTGGTTAAAAATTGCATTGAATAAAACATTAACCCGCCGCAGCAAAGTATTCCCATTAAGGGAAACCACGGAGAGAAAGGCACTTTGAAGGGTCGCTCTCTTTTTGGGTCTGTGTGTCTTAAAATTAAAACCGCAACGCAAACAATGATAAAGCTTGTGAATGTGCCGAAATTGCAAAGTTCTGCTGCGGTTGAAATATTTAAAAATGTTGAGCCTGCAATGCAGATAATTGCAGCTAAAATTGTTACAATATAAGGTGTTTTAAACTTCGGATGCAGGGTTTGAAGTATTTTTGGCAAAAAGCCGTCTCTGCTCATAGCATACAAAACCCTTGTCCCTGCAAGCATCATAACCATTAAAACAGAGGTGAGCCCTGCAAGTGCACCGATTGAAATTAGCCCTGCAATGCAACTTGTAATATGGTTTGTGCCGACAGAGCTTATCGCATGGGCCAAAGGTGCCTGTAAATCGATTTCGTTAATCGGGTTTATGCCGATTAGAACAAGTGCTGTTAAAATATAAACAATCGTGCAGATTGCAAGAGAGCCTATAATTCCAACAGGCAGAGTCTTTTGCGGGTTTTTGGTTTCTTCTGCGGCGGTTGAAATGGCATCAAAACCAAGGTATGCAAAGAAAATTAAAAACGCACCCACGCAAATGCCGTTAATTCCGTTTGGGGCAAAGGGAACCCAGTGTTCAGGCTTAACGTAAAATGCTCCTGTTATTACAAAAAGAGCAATTACGCCAAGTTTTACAAATACCAAAACCCCTGTCATTGCGGCACTTTCTTTAATTCCTTTGATTAAAATTGAAGCTACAAGAATTGTAAACAAAACGCCGGGGAGGCTGAAACAAATAGGAATTCCTGCAATATGCGGAATAATTAAATCGGGGTTTAACCCTTCTTTTGTAAGGTTGTGTGTTGCCGTTGTGTAGTCTTGAATAAGCCAAACGGGCGGATTATAAAGCCATTCTGGAAGATATTTTGAAAAGCCTTTGATAAATTCCATTAAATATCCGGTCCAGGCACTCAAAACTGCAATGTAGCCGATTAAAAACTCCATAACAAGGCACCAGCCTACAATCCAGGCGATAAATTCGCCCATTGTGGCGTAGGTGTAAACGTAAGCAGAGCCTGCAACGGGAATCATTGTTGCAAATTCTGCGTAACACATCGCTGAAAATATGCACGCAAAGGAGGCCAAAACCATTGAAACTATAACCGCAGGGCCTGCGCCAAGGGTTCCGTTTCCGCCAACCGCTGCAATTCCAAGGGCGGTAAAGATGCCGGAACCTATCATAACGCCTATTCCAAGCATTATAAGGTCAAATGCGCCGAGAGATTTTTTGAGCCCGCCTTTTTTGGAAACATCCAGCATATCATCCGGGCTTTTTGTTTTGAACATGTTTTTTGTAAGGTTCAAAAGTCCTTTGTATTCACCTTGGCCGACTTTTAATTCATCGGCAATTTTATTTAAGTCATCTCTCATTTTATTTCCCGTCATGTGCGTTTATATTGGCTTTTTAAGCCTTTTTGCACATGAATTATTTTTTAAGGAGCGGATATCCGAGCTCTTCTCTTTGTTCTACATAAAGTTTTGCAACAGCTGCAGCCATTCTTCGGACTCTGTTTATGTAGTTTATCCTCTCATCCTTGCTTATTACCCCTCTTGCATCAAGCAAATTGAAGGTATGAGAACATTTTAGAACCCAATCGTAAGCAGGAAGAACGATTTTAGCTTCAAGGCAAGAATAACATTCTGCTTCCGCTAAATCAAAAAGGGTGAAAAGCCTTTCGGGGCTTGAATATTCAAAGTTATATTTTGATTGTTCGATTTCGTTTTGAAGGTAAATATCGCCATATTTCAAATTGTTGTTCCACATGACATCATACACGGAATCAACGTTTTGAAGATACATTGCAATCCTCTCCAAGCCGTATGTAATTTCAAGTGCAACGGGCTTAACCTCTAAGCCGCCCACTTGTTGGAAATATGTAAACTGTGTAATTTCCATACCATCAAGCCAAACTTCCCAGCCAACCCCTGCTGCGCCAAGGGTGGGAGATTCCCAGTTGTCTTCAACAAAGCGTACGTCGTGCTTTGAAAGGTCAATTCCCATAGCTTCCAAGGATTTTAAGTAAATCCCCTGAGCATCATCGGGCGAAGGTTTCAAAATTACTTGATATTGAAAATAATGCCCGAGTCTGTTTGGGTTTTCGCCATATCTTGCATCGGTCGGGCGGCGGCAGGGTTCAACCATTGCCGTATTAAAAGGTTCAGGCCCCAGTGCCCTTAAAAAAGTGGCCGGGTTCATTGTGCTTGCGCCTTTTTCAATATCATATGGCTGCTGGATAATACAGCCGTAATCTGACCAATATTTTGAAAGATTTAAAATTAATTCCTGAAATATAAGTGCCATTCTTATTTCCTTTTAGCTTCTTTTAGTTTTTCTTCTCTGTGAGATGCTTTGTTGTCGTAATCGATTCTTCCGATTAACTTGTTTATGTTTCTTGTAATTTCCTTAAATTGCGGAATGCTGAGGCTCTGTGCGCCGTCTGAGCTTGCATGGTCAGGGTCGTGGTGAACTTCATACATAAGCCCGTGAGCCCCTGCAACAAGCGCAGCTTTGCCCATAGGTTCGATTAGATATCTCTTTCCTGTGCCATGAGACGGGTCAACCACAACGGGAAGGTGTGAATATTTTCTTAAAACAGGGATTGCAGCTAAATCAAGAGTATTTCTTGTGAAGTCTGAATCAAAAGTTCTTATCCCTCTTTCGCAAAGAATAACATTCGGGTTTCCGTTAAACATAATATGTTCTGCAGCAAGAAGGAATTCTCTGATGCTTGCTGCGGGGCCTCTTTTTAACATAACAGGTTTTTTTGTGTGTCCTAAAGCCTTTAAAAGCTTGAAGTTTTGCATATTTCTTGCACCAACCTGCAGTACATCTGCGTATTTATTTAAAAGCGGAATATCAATTGTATCCATAACTTCAGTTACAACAAGAAGCCCCGTTCTTTTGCTTGCTTCTTTTAAGTATTCTAAGCCTTTTTCCTCTAAACCCTGAAAATCATAAGGAGAAGTTCTCGGCTTAAATGCGCCGCCTCTTAAAAATTCACAGCCCATTTCTTTTGCTGCAGTTGCAACCTCTAAAAGTCCTTCAAATTCTTTTTCAACGGAACACGGCCCAACCATTAAAACAGGCTTTTCAAGGCCGCCGATTTTAACGCCGTTATCAAATTTGATTATTGTATCTTCAGGGTGAGACTGGCGCCCTGAAAGTTTATAGGGTTCCTGGATAAGTTTTACTTCATGTACCCCTTCAAAAGAATTTACCGTTGCGGTTGAAATCATTCTCTTGTCGCCAATTGCTGCGATTACGGTTAAAACTTCGCCTCTGTTTAAATTTATCTTAAAGCCGTGTTGCTGAAGGTAATTAGACACTTTTTCTATTTGGCTTTCAGTGGCTTTTGGCTCCATTACAACAATCATCTTAAATTCTCCTCGTTAATATAATAGTTTTAGTTACAATAATTAAAACATAAAACCATTTAATATGATAGAAAATTTAGCATTTTTGCAACATAAGTTTAATTTTAAAATATGTTTTTAATGTTTTTTATGGAACATAAAAATTATGCATACATTGCTTTAAATTTGTTATCGTTGTTTTGGGTGCTCGGAAGGAGGCTTCCCGTTCTGTTTTGAAGTGCTCCAATCGGGTTTAGGGGGTTTGCCTGCTGATAATTTAAAATTTGTTTTTGAATGTTTTGAATTTGTTTGTTGTCTTCTTCCGTTATTCCCATTTTTTTGTTTCTGTATTCTTTTAATTTTGCAACAAGTGTACCAACCGCAGGAACCATGATAACAGGAACAATAAACCTTACAACTGCAGTAAATATTGTGTTTGATTTTAATTTTCTGATAGCACCGTGGTAATCTTTTACTGATTTTATGATACCGTGTTTTGAATTGTTTTTAAGATTCTGCACAGCTTCTTTTGGCAAGCTTTGATATTCAAAGGCGGTTTTTTCTATAAGCGGGTCAAAAAGACTGTCAACAGAGGCTGATGCAATGGTGGCTGCAATTGAAACGGCTGCGTTTTGAATCATTGAAGGAAGCTTTCTTTCTTCATCAATGTCTTTGGATCTTGCTGTATTGTACATATAGAAAAATGTTATTGCAGCATTTTCAAGGTCGCACCATCTTGCAGATGTATGCTTCCAGGTTTGGGCGTTTTCAATAAGTTTATCTGATGTTTTTGTTTGAGCAAGTTTTGCTGCTCCGCGCGCGATAAGTTCCGTAAGCCCGACTGCATCATATAAACGGTTAAAAAGTTTTTCTTTGCCTGTAAATGAAGGCGTAGCTTGTTTTTGGCTGTTGAATGTTTTAGCGTTGGTGTTGATATTGTTTACGGGAGTTATTCTCATTGTGCACCTCCCCCGACAGAAAACATTGCAAATGTTTTTTTGAGGTTTTCATCGTTTGTGCCTTTTGCAATCATGTTTGGCTGGTTTAAAACCTGCATAAACATTGGTTGTTCTTGGTTTTCTTTCTTTTTCTTTCTGTCTTCCCCAAAAACCACTTTTAAAATAAACGGCATGGCTTTAATTGTTAAATATGCTTTAAGAGGTGCCGTGATTAAACCGAGAGCATTTTTATAGGTAATTTTGAATGATTCATAATAATCGATGAATTTGGGCGGTTCTTTGCCTTGCAATTTGTCTTTTAATCTATCTAAGAGGCTGTATTTTGGTTTTTTTGAAATATCAATTGCATAAGGCTTATTCATTGCTTCTTGGAATTCATGTACAAGTTTGTGGCCTTCAGGCAAATAATTTTGAGGGTTTTTCATAAATTTATCGACACCGCGGTTTACAGGGCCTAATATTGCGCAAGATAGGCCAAAGCCGATAAACGCCGAAAGTGCGTTTTTGGTTGCCGTAAATTGTTTGTCTTTTTCATCGGCGCCGGGCATTGCAAGAACGCATATCGGTTTTAAAATACCTGCTAAGCCAAGTGCGATAGCATTTTTTACATAAGCTTCATTTTTTTCTGAAAATTCTGCGGCATTGTAGAATTTTTGGTTTAGGGCAATCCCTTTTGCAAGGTTTCCGCCGCCTGCTTTCTTAAGGTTTAAAACAAGAGCCGTGGTGCCTGCAATTAAGGCTGCAGATGTGCCCGCGATAATTGCCACTTTCTTTTTAAAATCACTTTTCTTTTCGGTTTCTTTATCCCGTGCTTCATTGGTTCCGTTTAAAACCGCAGACCCACTGAAGTTTACACTCTCAGTGGGTCTGTTTATATCCTTACTATTATTCTCTTTTATAAGCGCACTCTTGCCCTTGAAGTGTCCGTGCTCGCCGCTTTTGCCTAAAATATGCGTGCCGAACGCTTTTTGGGACGATAATCCGTCGAAATTGTGTTGTAATGCCGAATGGATTTTCATAGTACTATTTTAAAACACATAAAAAAATTAATTTGCTATTTAAAAATAATATTAAACAAAAATTAACAATTTTTCTTAAACCTTGGCGCAGAGGCACTTTCCGGAGTGTTCCATTATGTGTAAAATCTTATCGGCTATAATATTTTCAAAATTTATATTATAAAGCGAGTTAATTTCATTTATAAAAAAGCATGGGCTTGTGATGTTTATTTCAATAATTTTTCCGTCAATTACATCAAGGCCTGCAATATAGACCCCGTCTTTAATTAAGGTGTCTGCAATTTGTCCTTCGATAAGTTTTTCTTCAGGAGTCAAATCTCCCTTTATAAGATTTTCCTTCACATGCTCGTTAAATTTAAAGTCATTGTTTGTTGCAACTTTTCTAACGGCATATTCAAAAATTTCCCCGCCGATAAAAATCAATCTTTTATCGCCCTTCATAATCCCGGGAAGGAATTTTTGAACCATCACTTGCGTCTTGCCGTTGTTTGTTGCCGTGTCGATTATTGAATTTATGTTTTTGTCTTCTCTGTTTAAATAAAACACGCCGCTTGAAAAGCACCTGTTCAAAGGCTTTATAATGATTTCCCCTTCTTTAAAAAGAAAATCCTTAATTATATATTTATCCGCACTTACGATATTTTTCGGGGCAAGGTTCGGGAATTTATTAATATAAAGTTTTTCGTTAAATTCCCTTAGGGCATGCGGAGAGTTTAAAATTAAGGTTTTTTCTTCGTTAACGCGGCTTAAAATGTAGGTTGCGTTAATGTAATCAATGTCAACGGGCGGGTCCGGGCGCATAAAAATTGTGTCAAAATCATTTAAGGAAACAGTTTTTAAGGTCTCTTCCCTAAAAATGTTATTGTCTTTTGCAAAAGATTTATACGCTCTTGCCATTGGCGAGCCGTTATCAAGGAATAGAAGGTTTTTTACCGTAATTAAAACTTCAAAATTTCTCTCTAAAAGGCATTTTATGAGCCAAAAGTTTGTAACAAGACGGTTAAATTCAAAATATTTAAGCTCGATTTCATCTATAATAAATAATATCTTTTGCATTTTATTTTCTTCTTTCAAATTTAATTTGTATGAAAATATTATATTACATCAAGAATTTAGGGAGCATAAGATACCAATTTTACTATTTATATTGTATAATGTTTTACAGTATATTTTGTTTTTAGGATTTTAAGAATAAGGGCGCACAATGAGCGAAGCGGAACATATATATATAAACAGTTTACTTAATAAAATTAAAGAAAACCCCGATAGCATTGAAAATTACAGAGAACTTACAAATATTTATGTTTCAAAGCAAGACTACGACAGCGCTTTAAGCATCTACAATAAAATGCTCGATACTTTTCCGGATGATGTTCAAGCCCTTATAAACTCAGGAAGCATCTATTTTTACAAAAAAGATTTTGAAAAGGCAATTTCATTATATTTAAAAGCTGTTTCAATCGAGCCTGAAAACGCAACAATTCACTATAATTTAGGGAATGTTTATGCCGAAATCGGCAATTTTTCAAACGCTATAAAATATTATACAAGTGCAATTGAGCACGGCGCAAACTTCGGATACGTCTATAGTGCAATCGGAATTCTTTATCAGGATAATGATGACCTTGAAAATGCCAAAGCAAACTATCAAAAGGCAATTGAGATTGAACCCTTGAACGGTGAATATTATGTTTACCTTGCAAATATTTTCCAAAGAGAGGGAGATTTTTTAGCTGCTTCAGAAAATTATAAAAAAGCGGTTGAATTAAACCCTGAAGATGCAAGGGCTTCTTTGTGTCTTGCAAATACTTACGCTTCAATGAATTTATATGAAAAAGCTTTTGAATATTTTGAAAGCACGCTAAAAATCGAAGAGCACAATTATTCAGCTTATCTTTGCTACGCCATTGCCCTTTGTGATGTTGAAAATTATGAAAAAGCAATGGAATTATACAGGCATGCAATTGAAATTGACCCGACAAAACCAAATGCATATATTCTTCTTGCAAACATTTTAATTAATGAACAAAGGTATGAAGAAGCAATTGATTTATACAAAAAAACAACAAGACTTGCAAAAGAAAAATTAAAAATGCATGTGATTTATGTATTCATCGCAAATGCTTATATGCTTTTGGAGGATACGCACAACGCTATTTTATATTATAGAAAAGCTTTAAGAGAAGCACCCGAAAATAACGAAGTAAGGCTTATTTACGTTGAAATTATGAACGCATATATCGATAGAAAGGTGAATAAATAAATGGAGAGAAGCTCCCTTTGGGACAGGTTTGTTGCAATCACAAGTTATTATACCTTTGGCCTCACCGGTGTCATCTGGCTTATCGCATCATACATTGTCTTTAAAAAGCCTCTAACGGGGTTTTGCTCATATCACATTTACCAATCTATCTTTATTTCCGTGCTTTTGGCGGTTTTTACAATGCTTGTCGATATGATTTTTAACCTTACCGCAAAAATTCCATTCATCGGAGATTTTATCGGCCTTATAAACCTCTATCTTTTTAATCTTCCGATTTTTTACACATTCTCCCTTTTTCATCTGATTATTTTTGTAATAATTTCATATCTTTCCCTTGGTGCTTTTTTGGGAAAATTTTCCTATTTTCCTTTTATTTCGGATGTGATAAAGTCTAATTTTAGAGGCTAGAGAGCAGGGAAGATGGGTAAATTAAAATTATCAAAAGATATAAAAATGGTAGTGTCTGATTTTGATGGTGTTTTTACGGACGGCACATTTATTCTGGATGAAAATCTAAACCAGCAAAAAACCATTAATTTTGTTGATATTATGGGGGTTTCAATTCTTCTTAAAAACGATATAAAATTTGGAATTATATCGGGCGAGACGACAAATATCTTAGAATATTTCAGGGTAAAATTCGGGGTGGATGAAATCCATAAAGGAATTCGCCAAAAAGGAATTGTATTGTCCGAATTAATGGAAAAATATGGCTTAAAGCGGGATGAAGTTTTATATATTGGGGATGATATCAATGATATTGCGGCTTTTGAATGTGTTGATTTTAAAATTGCACCCAAAAACGCCAACCCGATTGTAAAAGTTATTCAAGGGGTCCAGGTGACGGAAAATTCGGGCGGCAAAGGTGCATTTCGTGAAATGGTCGATTGTTTAATGGAATTAAAGAAATAAAAGCAGACAGCAGAGAATAATAAGAAATAGCAAGGAATAGTAGGGCAAAAGGTATCAGATAATAAATGGTTGCAGGTTTTATAAGGAAAATATTTTTCAGAGCAAACAAGCTAAATGCCTATGTAAACAGGTATAAAAATGCTGCAAAAGAAGTGTGTCTGCCATCTTTAGCCTATATAAACTGGGGGATGAAACTTCTTGATGAAGGGAATTCAAAAGAGGCTCTAAAAAAGTTTGAAATAAGCAAAAATATGGCCTATAAAAACCCCGAAAGCTATTTGAATATCGGAATGATTCAGGCAAAAAACGGCGAATACGAAGAAGCTATCGAATGCTTTAAAAAGGCCGTAAGAATTGATAATAACTGCGCAAAAGCCTATGCAATGATGGGCTCTGCGTATTCTGAAATGTCTGATTTTAAGAGGGCAAAAAAAGCGTTTGATATTTCCATTAAAATGGATTCAAGAGACGCACAGACCTATATCAGCAAGGCAATTTTCCTTGCGAAGTTTGAAAAAAAACAAGAGGCAAACGAAGCTTTTCAGCTTGCATATATGTACAACCCTTCAAATATGCAGGGAATCTTTCTTTGGGGAGTTTTATTGTCTCAGATGGGTAAATATGAGGCTGCGATTGAAAAATTCCAAAAGGTAAATTCAATGCTCCCTTTTCACTCTGAAGCTTTATATTACCTTGCTTTTTGCTTTTTCCAGCTGAAAACTTATAAATATTCCGTTGAATATGCTAAAAAATCTTTGGCAATTACACCCGGAAAACTTGATACCTACATTTTGCTTGCAGAATCTTTTATGAATCTGAAGGATGAGAAAAACTGCACACAAACCTATGAAAAGGCGCTTTCAATTTCACCTTTAACGTCTCAATTTTATTCTTCCTGGGGGCTTTCTTTACAAAACTTCCAAAAGTGGGATGCTTCAATTTCAAAGTTTAAAAAGGCGATAGAATACGATAATTCAAGCTTTTTCC
>CANSKM010000022.1 GCA_947647475.1 uncultured bacterium | reverse complement strand
GTCTTAGAGATACTAAATCTTTAATTTTTAATTCTAAAAACTTTAATTTCTCATCATTCATAAAAAAGATTGTACTCTTAAAGCCTGCTTTGGGCAACTCTGATTTACGGGCTTAATTTGCGGGCTTAGTTTGCACGTCTTAAAAGGCCGGTGAAGCTTGTTTTTGGCGTCGGCTCATCGTCTTCAGGGAGTTCCGGTCTTTTAATTCTATCCGGCACAGGTTTTTCAAAGCTTGAAAGGCCGACAGGACCTTCGTTAATCTTCGTAAAAGCGCCAAAAACGCCTGTAAATATATTCATAATCTTATCCATTATTTTTCCTTTCAAAAATTTTAAAGGGCCGTTTTAAATATGCGTTCTAAAGATACATATTTAACATATTTTCTAAATTATTATATTTAACAACGGGGAAGAATAAATTAACTTTTCATCTAAATTGTTATGATAGAATAAAGTATAATGTTTTTTTAAAAATTGTAAACAACGATATGGACGATAGTGTAATAAATTCTAATATACAAAAGGCGCTTGAAACGGTAAAAAAGCACTATACAAAAGATGAAATTAAAACTTTGCTTCAAAACGGGGATGAATTTGAAAAGCCTGTTGCAATAATGTCTTTGGACATTCTTTCAGAAAAAGAAGAAGCAAAACTTTTAATTTCAAACCTTACAGGGTGCGACGGCAGAATTCGGGAAGCTTCCGCCTTAAAAATTTCGGAATTTCTCTCTTGCCCTGAGACTGCGGAATTTTTCCTTGATAAATTAAGCACGGAAACAATTTTAAACGGCATTATGGACATAAACCCAAATGTCGGCCGAGCAATAATAGAGGGTATAAAAGAATGTGAACCCTTGCAGGAAGCAATTTTACCCCTTCTTTTACAAAGAATTTCAGAGCTCATTGAAAAATTAAAAGAGATGTCAAAAACACCGTTTCTTGAAAATAAACTGAACGATAAAAGAAACCACGCAAAAAACAAGGTTGTTTTTAACCTTTATTGGGGAATGGAAGCGCTTTATTACACAAATTTTAACAATTCAAAAACCCCTGATACAAGAGAAAAAATTTTAGAAATATTAAATTTTACATCAGGCTATATAGACTATACAATAAGGGAAAAGGCCGCAAAAATTCTTTTTAAAATGGAAAATGCACCTGATGATTTGTTACAGAAATTGAAAAATGATAAAAATTTTTATGTAAAAAATCAGCTTTTATGTTAACATCAAAGGAAGTAGAAATGAAATAGGGATATTTTATGATTTCAGTAAACGATTTAAAAACCGGCTTAACACTAGAATTAGACAACGGATTGTGGTCTGTTGTAGAATTTTTACACGTAAAACCCGGAAAAGGCGCAGCTTTTGTCCGCTCAAAACTTAAAAACGTTGAAACAGGACAAGTTGTTGAAAAAACCTTCAGAGCCGGCGAAAAAGTTGCCAAAGCAATGTTAGACAGACGCGAAATGCAATATCTTTACAAAGAAGGAAACGACTTTGTAATGATGGACCTTGAAAGCTATGAACAGCTTCCTGTTGCAGAATCTGCAATTGGAGACGGCGTTAAATATTTAAAAGAAAATATGAATGTTCAAATCTTAATGCATGACGGAAGAATAATAGGTATCGACCTTCCAAACTTCGTTGAACTTGAAGTTGTGGATACACCGCCTGCTGAAAAAGGAAATACGGCTCAAGGCGGCTCTAAACCTGCAACTCTTGAAGGCGGCGCTGTTGTAAACGTTCCTTTCTTTATTCAGGTTGGGGATAAATTAAGAATTGACACAAGAACAAACGAATACTTAGATAGGGTATAAAATTATGAATTTTGAATGCGATTATATTGAAAAGCTCGCAAAACTCGTTAGCGACAATCAATTAAGCGAAATCACCTTAGAAGACGGTGATAAAGCCATTACCATAAAAAAAGGTGTGCAAGGCGGGGTTGTAATGCAGCCTGCGGCGGTTGCTCCGGTTGCTGCTCCGGCTCCTGTTTCTGCTCCTTCAGCTGACAGTGCACCTGCTGCAAAAGCAAGTGACACGCCGAAAGGCACCCCGATAACATCTCCTATGGTTGGTGCATTTTACGCAGCGCCAAGCCCCGGGTCAGAGCCTTATGTTAAAGTGGGCGATGTTGTAAAGGTTGGCCAGGTTGTATGTATCGTTGAGGCTATGAAATTAATGAACGAAATTGAATCTGAAGTTTCAGGAAAAGTAGTTCAAATTTGCGTTGAAGACGGTCAAAGCGTTGAATACGGCCAAGTCTTAATGTATGTAGAATAAAAAAGTTTAGATATATGATTAAAAAGGTTTTAATTGCAAACAGAGGCGAAATCGCCCTAAGAATTATAAGAGCCTGCAAGGAACTTGGAATAGCAACGGTTGCCATCTACTCTCAAGCAGACAGTGAAAGCTTACATGTTTCGCTTGCAGATGAAGCGTACTGCATTGGCCCTGCGCCAAGCGCAAAAAGCTATTTAAGCATCCCTGCAATTATAAGTGTTGCCTTAACTTCAGGCGCAGATGCAATTCACCCCGGATACGGGTTTATGTCTGAACGTGCTGATTTTGTCGATATTTGCGACCAGCACCATATCAAATTCATCGGACCTTCTGCTGATGCTATGAGAAAAATGGGCGACAAGGCAAACGCCAGAGAGACAATGATTAAAAACAACGTTCCTGTAACCCCGGGGACAGGCCTTGTTGAAAACGTCGATGAAATTAAAGCCTTTGCAAAAGAAGTCGGATACCCTGTAATCATTAAAGCAACAGCGGGCGGCGGCGGAAAAGGCATGAGAATTGTGCACAACGAAAACGAGGTTGAAGATGCCTTCAATTTGTGCAGAAACGAAGCTAAAAACGCCTTTGCAAACCCTGAAGTTTACGTTGAAAAATATTTAATTAACCCAAGACACATCGAGGTTCAAATCCTTGCAGACAGCTTTGGAAACGTTGTGCACTTGGGCGAAAGAGACTGTTCAATTCAAAGACGCCACCAAAAACTTCTTGAAGAGGCGCCAAGCCCTGCAATAAGCGAAGATGTACGTAAGAAAATGGGCGAAGCTGCTGTGAATGCGGCAAAAGCAATTAATTACGAAGGCGCAGGAACAATTGAATTTTTGCTTGATGAAAATGACCCTTCAGGCAAGAAAAACTGGTATTTTATGGAAATGAACACAAGGGTTCAGGTTGAACACTGTGTATCCGAGATGATTTCAGGCGTGGATATTGTAAAAGAGCAGCTGCGCGTGGCTTCCGGCCAAAGGCTTTCTGTTAAGCAGGAAGATATCGTTCTAAAAGGCCATGCGATTGAATGCAGAATTAACGCGGAAGATCCCGCACGCGACTTTATCCCCTTTGCAGGAAAAATCGAGGGATACCTTGCCCCGGGCGGCTTTGGCGTTCGTATCGATTCTCACGTTTACACTGGCTATTCAATTCCTCCGTATTACGATTCAATGGTCGGAAAATTAATTTGCTGGGGCGTAAACCGTGAAGATGCAAGATGCCGTGCACTTCGCGCCTTAAATGAATACATTATCACAGGAATTAAGACAACAATTCCTTTCCACAAAGAAATTTTGAGCAACGAAGTGTTCATTTCAGGCAAATTTGACACAAGCTTTATTGAAAAATATTACTCAAAAGAAGAAATCAAAAAAGCTCTTTCAAAAGAAAATGCTTAGATAAAATGTTCAATTTTGATAAAAAAACAGAGCTTGTAATTCAAAGCATTGCCGGTTTTGGAGCAAAAACGGGCGTGCAGGTATTTTTTGTGGGCGGAATGGTCCGCGATTGCCTTATGGAAATTGAAATTAAGGATATCGATATCCTGATTGAAGGCTCTGCGATTGATTTTGTGCAGGGTTTTGCGCTTGAATACGGAAAAAACTGCTGTGACGGCACCTCTTGTAATAATAAAGAGGGGCTTGATGTTGAAATAAAATCAATCCATGAAAGCTTTAACACAGCAAAAACCGTGATAAATGGCATAGAAATCGACTTTGCATCCACAAGAAAAGAAGAATACCCAAAATCAGGGTGCTTGCCCGTTGTGACAAAAACGGGCTGTCCGATTGCAGATGACCTCATCAGGCGGGATTTTACCGTAAATGCTATCGCTGCAAGGGTTTTACTCACCGAAAACGGCAAGCTGAAATATGAAATAATTGACCCTTACTTTGGGGCGGATGATATTAAGAAAAAAAGCCTTAAAATTTTGCACGATAAAAGCTACATTGACGACCCCACAAGAATTTTAAGGGGCCTGGATTTTTCTTTAAGGTTTGGGTTTGATTTTTCAAAAAAAGATAAAGTCCTTATTAAAGAATACTTGAAAAGCCCCGATAGAGAGGGTTTGAGCATAGATAGGGTTAAGCTTACCTTAAAAAAACTTTTTTCAGAGCAAGAAAGGGCAAAAGAAGCCTATCTAAAAATTTTAGAAAACGCGTATTTTAAAATCTGGCAGGATGCGCCCTCGTTTGAAAAAGAATGGGCACAAAGGCTTTATGATGCAGTTAAAATTTTTAGCACAGAGCCTTCCAAAGTTTTTATGGCGGCAGTTTTTGAAAATTTCCGCACAGAAAACAGTTCGGACAGCAGCCATATGGACAGCAAATTATCCGAAAATGCTTCAAATTATGAAATTTACAATTTTTATAAAACCTTGTCAAATGAAGATTTAGCGCTTCGCTACGCTATTTTAGACGATAATTTAGTGCTTCATTACTTTAAAAATTTAAAAGACATAAAACCCGATTTTACAGGCGAAGATCTTATAAAAGAAGGTTTTGCACCAGGAAAATCCCTCGGCGAAGAGCTTAAAAACAGATTTAAAAACAAGCTTAACGCACTTTCACAAAGAGCTTAATAATGCGTTTCCTTGGGTCGTTAAAGAATAATCACAGCACAAAGCCAGAGTTTTCAAGCATTTCTTTGAGTTTTTTTGCAGGAAAATACGAAGGCGCCACCTTCAGCGTTTCTTTTATGCAATCATAAGCCTGGTTATATTTTTCCTCTGCAAGATAGGTTTCAGCCTCAATGAAATGGATTTCGGGGTCAAAATAACAGATTTTTTTTGAAATTTCTGCAAATTCATGGACAAGTTCAGAATATCCCCAAAAAGATAAAATTCTTGCGATGAATTTTGGCGCTTCGCTGTTTGAGCGCGTGAAAAATTTATAAGCTTCAATAATATTGTCCGCCCAATCATAGAGCTTGTTTTCAATAAAAAGGTTAAGATAAACTTCAAAAAACGCGCGCGTTTGAAAATACCCGGGCGCTTTTACAAAAGGTTTATTTTCAAGCACATCTAAAATAATAAGACCAAAACCCGTTGCAGGACATGGGTCTTTAACTTCTTTCCAAATAAGCCTTGAACTGTTTAAATTTCCCAAAAGCAGGGCTGAAAACCCTGCTTCATAAAGCATATCGTTATTTAAAAATATTTCTTTTGCCTTGTCATATTGTTTATTTTCAAAACAAAACTTTGCAAAATCAATATCAGCATTTCTCATAACAAAGAACTTTCAAGAAAACCTTTAGTTAAAACCTAAAAGCCTCCGTTTGAATTGCCGCCAAAGCCAAACTCGGGCATCATCTGACTCATCATCATTGCCTGCATCATCTGCTTTGCACTATCAGGGTTGTTTGCGCCCTGAGACATAATATACGGGATATAGGCATTAATGTTGTTCATATTATTATTGCCGTTGTTTGAATTCATTGAACCGAGCATTGCCGCAAGCTGTGCCATTTCAGGGTTTGCATACTGACCGCCGTACGGGCTCATTCCGTATGCCCCGGCCCCGTATGGATTGCCAGCTTGCATTAAATAAAAGGGTTTAAACCGGCCTTTGCTAAAGTTTTAACTGCGTCTGCAATTTCTTTATCAGTAGGCTGTGCTTTCATTTCACTTGATGCATCGTTCAAATATTTATAGTTTGTAACATCGGGCACAGTGTCGTTGTTGATTTGGTCTTTTAATTTATCAAGAGCTTTTTCTCTGATTTGTTGTTGAACACTATCATCAAGGAATTTGCCTGATTTAATAAATACTGTCATATCATCATCAGCAGGCGCATTTTTATCTACATAATCAGGTGAACATTGGGGTTTACCATCTATGCAGGCAACTGCTTTTGTTGAATAATCAACAAGTTTTTGGCTGTCGTTAATTTGCACAACCTTGTTAAATGCAGTCTTTGCTTCATTTTTAAGACCAAGCTGTGTATATGCAAGGCCAAAATAATATTGGGCAAGCGAATTATCTTTCAGCTTGTTGTTTGCATCTTTGTAATGTTCCCCGTCTTCCAAAAGATAGGGTGTTAAATCCTGAATTACACCTGTATAATTTTTCTGTTTATACTTGCTTATTGCATTATAAACGGTAGAATTTGCTGTAACAGTCTGGCTCTTTTTTGCAGGCGCCGTATAGGCCATATTTGTTGTGTAAGCTGTAATAACAGTAAGGGCTAACACTAATGCAATCTTTTTCATCATTGATTTCATATCCTTAAATTATTATTGTTACTATCTATTTTATAATAATTTTACACCCAATGGCAAATCTTAACACATATATTAGGTGTATATTTTTTACTCTAATATTATAATCTGCCAAATAAAATATATTCTGATGTATTTGTATGATTTATTTTTAAATTAAATTATATAATATTAGTTTTGGTATTACAAAAACTTGTATAGTATCAGGAAACTTTATATGAAAATTAAAATCAGAGAGGTTGCAAAGAAAAATAAAGGATACAGCCTCTACAAACTTGCAAAAGAACTCCAGCTTCCCCAGCAAACGGTTTACTCTTGGGCAAACGGAAGAACACAACCTTCTTATGAAAATATGGACAAACTTTGTGATGCTCTGGATTGCACAATCGGTGATTTATTTGAATCAGAACCAATTCAACACAAATTAAATTTAAGAAACATTGTATAATCTTAAATTTTAAAATCAGGTTTGATATAAAATTTAGTTTTTGGCCGCAGCTTCTTTTGCGGCCTCTAAAATGTTTTCTAAAATTCCGGATGCGGCAGACACCATATTAACGCAGTGCGCTTTTCTTTCAGGTGAATGAAAATCAAGCCCAGAAGTTAAAACTTTGCAGCAGGTTGCTTTGTGGCTTTTTTTGAATTCTTCAACAAGCTCCTTTGCAAGAGCCCTTGCTTTTTCTGTTTTGCCTATCCCATGGATATATCCTATAACCATTTGCGCACCTGCAATTGCACCGCAAAGACATCCATTTCCCATGCCGCCTGAAAAACTTGTGGCGCAGGATAAAAGCTCTGAAGGAACAAGCCCTTCATCAATTGCCGCTTTTACAACAGATTCGGAACAAGAATATCCTGTTTTAAAATTTTCGATTGCTTTTTCTTGTAACATTTTTTAATAAACTCCGCTTTTTAATGTTTGCCAACCTCGCTTGCAACATTTTGCACTTTAATTTGCACATCTTCAATTAATTTTCTGTTTATCCCCATTAAATCTGCAATGATTGCAAGGAGGGCCGTTTGGAAACTTGCCGTAATCAAAAGGCCGCATAAAATAAGGGATTGAATGTGCCCGCCGCCATCGCCAAGGAAATAGTAATATAAAAAGCGAAGGCCAACAGCAAAACCTGCAAGGAAGAACATAAACGCAAGCGTTGCAAAAAACCTGAAAGGATGATAGATAATGAAAAACCTTATCATCGTCTTTGCGGAGCGGAAAATATATTGGAAATTATTTTTAATAAGCCTTGAAGGCCTTAAATCGTCTTCATTCACGCGAACAGGGATGCTTACAATTGAAAGCCCCTTTCTTTGCGCCTGAATGATAGATTCCATTGTGTATGTATAATTATCAAAAATATTTATGCGCATTGCAGCATATCTGTTAAATGCGCGAAAACCGCTCGGCGCATCAGAAACATCGGCCCCTGAAATTCTTTTCATTACAAAAGAGCCTAATTTTTGAAGAATTTTTTTCAAAAGTGAAAAATGTCTGATGTTTTCAATTGGCCTTGCGCCGATTACAATATCCGCTTTGCCGTCTAAAATCGGCCTTATGAGTCTTGGAATATCATCTGCGCAATATTGATTGTCCGCATCAAGGTTTACAACAATATCTGCATCATATTTAACACAATTTTTAAGCCCAGCATCAAAAGCACGTGCAAGCCCGAGGTTTTTCGGGAAATTTACAATATAATTTACCCCAAGCTCTTTTGCAACATGGGATGTTGCATCGTTTGAACCATCGTTTACAATCAGAATTTCAATTTTATCAATCCCCGGAATTTGCCTTGGGATTGACTTTATGGTGGTTGGAAGCGTTTCTTCTTCGTTATAGCAGGGTATCTGTATAATTAATTTCATAAAAAGATTATACACTAAATTACATCAAATGGTGGAGATTTTAACAAATTAACAAAAGTTTATTTTTAGGCGGCCGAAAACCCTAATATAAATAAAAAGTTTTTATTACACACCATAAACTTTATTGTCATCCTTGTTAGAGCCAAATTTCTTTTATGAAAATTGGCTTTTTTATTTATGTTTTTTTTCTTGCGCAAAACCCGGTTTCAGAGTATAGTATTTATTAAGTTTTGTAAATTGAAAATAATAGCCAAAAGCCTTGCCCTATAAGGCTATTTCAAAAAACGCAAATTTTTTGTAAAAAAATAGTATATATTTTATACATATACTAGCAAAAAATATTTTTTTCATGTTTTATATGAGAAAGCGAAAAATGCAAAAAGACATTTTTGAAAAAGGTTCATAATTTTTTTTGTGCATTTTTAAGGCTTTACTCCAAAAAACACGATTGGGAGAAAAATATGTCAAACAACATCAACAATTTAAACGGTTTTAATGCCATAAATTTTAATGGCAAACAAAAACCTGAAAAAGAAGAGGCACAAAAGTGCGAATGCAAAGACTGCATTGAAACGGAAGCTTCTGCAATGGAAGCTCTTGAAAACGCAGGAAGAGCACAGCTTGCATTTAAGGGTCCCTACAAATTTGACCCGAAAAATGTTGAAGCAGACATCGCAGAATTTCAAAATTTAGCTCTTGATGCGGAATTTGCCGCATTGAACGATTTTGCTCTTCAAAAATTCGGCGAATAAACTTCTTTTTAAAATAAAATATGTAATTTTTTTACATATAGGGCTTTTTATCCCCTTTTTCCGGCTTAAAACTCCGGTTTTTAGGCCCCCTTGTTCTCCCCCTTATTTTCCATTATTCTCCCCCTTTACACTCCTTGTTCTTTTTCCCGTTTTAAATTTTTTTTCTTCTTTGAATATAAAATTATACTTGATTTAAGCGCCTCATTGTGCGAAAATTTTGAATAACTTTAAACATAAGTTTTGAAATTTTAAAAGAGGCTAACTTGTCAAACACTAATTTGTCAAATACGGAAGAAAAATTAAATCTTGTTTATTTTTTGGATGGGAAAACGTATATAAATATTACAAACGCCTGCACAAATTCTTGTGCCTTTTGCCTCAGAAACGATAAAGACGACGTTAAAGGCGCCTACATGTGGCATAAGGGCGCAAAAATCACAGCGAATGATGTCATAGCGCAAATTGAAGAAAAAAAGGCAGATATTAAAGATGAAATCGTCTTTTGCGGATACGGAGAACCATTATGCAGGTATAACGATGTGATTGAAGTTGCAAGATATATTAAAGAAAATATGCCCGAAATTAAAATCAGAATTAACACAAACGGCCATGGAAACTATATTGCAAAGAAAAATATAGTGCCCGCTTTAGCCTCTTTAATTGATTCAATTTCAATAAGTTTAAACGCGCAAAACGAAGAAGTATATAATAAAATCTCAAAACCCTCGTTTGAAGGCGCATACAAGGCTATGCTAGATTTTGCAAAACTCTGCGTTGAAGAAAAAATCGACACAACTTTATCCATCGTTTCAGGCTATAAGGCAGATTTATACCCCGTCGACATTGAAGCCTGCAGGGAAATTGCGCTAAATCTCGGTGCAAAATTCAGAGCAAGAGAATGGATACAAAACGGATATTAATATAAAAAGGGCCCTTAAAAAGCAGATAAGCAAAAAGGGCCCTAAAATTTTTAAAAAAGCTAAATAAAATAATAAAAAAAGAAAGGTCTTTAAAAATGAACGTACTGGACAAAATCATGAAACCAAAATCAGTTGCAGTAATTGGCGCATCAACAAAGCCAAAGACAATTGGTTCTGAAATTATGCAAAGGCTTAGAGATTATAAATTCCAAGGGCAAATTTACCCTGTAAACCCCAAAGGCGGGATGATTGAAGGCTTCCAAGCCTATACTTCAATTTTAGAAGTGCCCGGAGAGGTTGATTTAGCGGTTATTGTTGTAAATTCAAAATTTGTTCTTCAAACAATTGATGATTGCAACAAAAAAGGCATAAAAGGTCTCTGTATCATCACAGCAGGCTTTAAAGAAACAGGAAAAGAAGGTGCGGAACTTGAACGCCAATTGCTTGAAAAAGTTAGAGAATATGGCATGAGATGCGTTGGCCCCAATTGCCTCGGCGTTTTAAACACAAACCCGAGCGTTTCAATGGATGCAACTTTCGCTGAATCCCTTCCCGTTAAAGGCGATATCGGCTTTGTTTCTCAATCAGGCGCTCTTGGCGGCGGCATCTTAAATATTTTAAAAGACTTAAACCTCGGTTTTGCACAGTTTGTATCAATCGGAAACCAAGCGGATGTTAACGCTGAAACTATGCTTGAATATTGGGAAAACGATGATGATGTTAAACAAATTTTATTATATATGGAATCAATCCAAAACCCTGCAAACTTCAGAAAATTAGCATCAAGAATTACAAAGAAAAAACCGATTTTGGCCCTGAAAGCTGGCCGTTCCGCAGCAGGGGCAAGCGCAGCTTCTTCTCACACAGGTTCTCTTGCAGGGGCTGATAAAGCTGCAGCAGCTCTTTTAAAGCAGTCAGGTGTCATTCGTGAATTTTCACTTAAAAACCTTTTTGCAAACGCTAAAGCTTTCTCAAACTGCCCGATTCCAAAGGGAAACCGCGTTGCAATTATTACAAACTCAGGCGGTCCCGGAATTATGGCAACCGATGCAATTTGTGAAGCAGGAATGCAGATGGCAAAAATTACAGATGCCACAAAAGAAAAATTAAGAAGCTTCCTTCCCGCTGCAGCATCTGTTAAAAACCCCGTGGATATGATAGCTTCAGCCCCGATTGAACACTATATCCAAACACTTGAAACCGTAATTTCTGATGAAAACGTTGATATGATTATGGTAATTTACTTGCCGTTCCTTGGTTTAAAGGATATCGACGTTGCAAAAGCTTTAATGGAAATTAAGGCTAAAAACCCACAAAAGCCAATCGTTGGCGTGTTTATGACAACATCAGATTTCTTCACCGAAATTTCAAATATGGATGTTAATATGCCATTTTATATGTACGCAGAAGAAGCCGCAGAAGCTTTCCTTCGCCTTGATGAACAAAGACAATGGATGGAAAAACCGGTTGGTAAAGTTCCCTGCTATGATGTAGATAGAGCAAAGGTTGAAGCAATTATCAAATCTTCAATTGCAGAAGGAAGAGACCAATTGACAACCCTTGAATCAATCGATGTTCTTCAAGCTTATGGCATCCGCGCTTGCAAATACGGCCTTGCCGTGAATGAAGATGAGGCTGCAAACGTTGCAAACTCTATCGGCTACCCCGTTGTTATGAAAATGACTTCAAAAACAACATCCCACAAAACAGATGTCGGCGGCGTTATCGTGAATATTCAATCTGAAGAACAACTTCGCGCAGAATATAAGGGCTTAATTTCAAGACTTGAAGCAAAAGGCTTACTTGAAGGGCTTGAAGGCGTTATCATTCAGGAAATGGTAAAAGGCAGCCGCGAAATGGTTTGCGGTATTGCAACAGACCCGCAATACGGCCCTATGATGATGTTTGGCCTTGGCGGTGTGTTTGTTGAAGTTATGAAGGATGTAACATTTAGAATTGCTCCTTTAACCGACAACGATGCTATTGATATGATTAAATCCGTTAAGGCATACAAGCTTCTTGAAGGCGCAAGAGGCACAACGCCTGCGCAAATTGACCAAATTCAAGAAACCTTACTAAGGCTTTCACAGCTTGTTTCAGATTTCAAATTCATCGACGAATTGGACATCAACCCGCTTCTTATCAGCGAAAAAACAGGCGAAGGCATTGCAGTTGACGGCAGAATTAAGGTTAGAATTGAAGAAGCAAAAGAAGCTCTCGGCTGCACCTGCGGCTGCTGCGGCTCTTGCGGCTGCTAAACCGGACCAAACCTGGTCAAGCAACAATTTGCCGGCATAATAAACTTAAAAAACCTCTCTTTTTAAATAAGGAGAGGTTTTTTATTACAAAATTATTAAAAGCTAAACATGCTATTTAATCACTTTTGTAGGTAAATCCTTTTTTACAAACTGAATTTCATACCCCAAAATTGCCGCGATATCAACCATTTCATTATAATTGACCGTGCCGTTTCGAAGCCTGGTCGAAAAAGAATTTCTTGGATACCTTTTATTTCTTACAATTTCAAGCTTTTCCAAAACTTTTGTTATGGAAATACATTCGTTTGCGGTTAAAAGTTTTAATATTCTTCGACATCCCATTTAATAATTGTATTTTTATATTGACTTTTTGTTAATTTTTGATAATCTTATTTAATATATTTAATAATTATTTATTATAATAGATAAAATATTAATAAATATTAATTACCTAAGGAGGCAATATGACTTTAACTTTTGTAAAGAAATATTTTGCAGCTGCAGGGCGCAATTCATTGCACCATTATGCAAAAAACGCTGCTTTTTCATTGGTGGAAATGCTTATGGCATTGCTGGTAGCGTCATTGCTTATGGCAGCGCTTGCGCCTGTAATGACCAAAAGAATGGATGAAGCAAAGCTCAATATCAGCGGTGTTGGGGCAGCCCAATATGATAAAGATGCAATTATTTCAATCTATACAGGAGCAGCAGATGAAGATAAGGTTTTTAATGTTCCAAATGATGTGAATATGATAAAAGCAACCCTTATTGGCGGAGGAGGAGCCGGTGGAAACTCTTTTTACGGCAAACAGGAAGTAACAACTTCAAAATCATGGGTTGTCCCTGAAGGCGTTACAAAACTTCGCATATTCATGCTCGGCGGCGGCGGTGGCGGCGCAAGTGGAGGGTTAGGAACAGGCACCGCCACAATCCCCGCAGGCGGCGACGGGAATACATATAAAGATTTTTTAACAGAAGGTGAGCATGCCT
>CANSKM010000021.1 GCA_947647475.1 uncultured bacterium | reverse complement strand
CTGGGATTTCAGCTGTTGCCATGGCGGAAATTGCTTCCTGCATAAGGGCAATGGCACAGGAGGATGAACTTGTCATGCTTAAAGTTCCGGTGGAGGCTGCGCCGATTAACATATTTACGGCCGCAAGCTCTGATTCGGCGCTGATATAAGTCCTTCCAAGCTTTGGCATCTCATCGCTCATAAATTCGCCGATTTCATTTTGGGGCGTAATCGGATATCCGAAATAACACTGCAATCCTGCATTTATGGCAGCTTGTGCAATGGCTTTATTCCCCTTCATTAATACTTTTTGAGTCATTTGATTATTTTCTGACCTCTTTAATTGCAATGTCCGGACAGCTTATGGCACACAATGCACACCCGACACAGGCATTTTCGGCCGAATTAAACACGGCAAATTTGCTGCCTGATGAATTGGTCTCCTCTCCAATCTCTATAAGCTTTTTGGGACAAACACTAACACATATACCGCAAGCTTTGCATTTTTCTTTATCAATTACAATGTTTGGCATAAGAACATGTTAACACTTGAAGATTAAATGACACAAAAAAGAAACTTAAATTTACAATTGACAACATTCGGGCAGTAAATTTTCTTTTTTAAAGGGTTTTAAGAGTGATTTAAAACCCTTTAATGTATGCTTTTACAGTGCTTTTTGACCGCGTTCTCCCGTGCGGATTTTTATCACCTCTTCAACAGGAATTATGAAAATCTTTCCATCGCCAATCTGCCCGCTTCTTGCGTTTTCCAAAATTACTTTTACAACATCTTCTGCGCGCTCATCATCAATTACAATCTCAATTTTAGATTTTTGCACAAAAGACACGCACATTTCTCTGTCGCGGTAAACTTCCGTGTGCCCGCCCTGGTTGCCAAAACCTTCAACGTTTGAGACTGTCATTCCGCCTATTCCTATTTTGTTTAGCTCGTTTTTTATGATTTCAACTGTGTATGGCCGAACTATTGCTTCTATTTTTTTCATTTTAATTTCCTTTATTTTAAATTCTATAGCAGTTTTCGCTGTGCTGTGTAACATCTAAGCCTTTCATTTCCTGTCTTTCGGACACTCTTAAATCCGTAAATTTACTCAAGAAGGTTAATATAAGCCAGGTTCCACAGAATGAAAATGCGATAGATGCTATTGTGCTTACTATTTGCACTCCTAAAAGATGTGAAGTGCCAAATATCAGGCCGTTTGCCCCGTCAGGGTTTATAAGTTTGCTTGCAAAAACCCCCACAAGAATGCTTCCTAAGACTCCGCCGATTCCATGGATTCCAACAACATCCAGGCTGTCGTCATAGTTTAATTTTGATTTCAGACTGACTGCAAGATAACATACAAGCCCTGCTAAAAAGCCTATAACAACGGCAGATGTTGCTGATACAAACCCTGCAGCAGGTGTAATTGCAACCAATCCTGCAACTCCGCCTGAAAGGGCACCCAAAACCGTCGGTCTGCCCCTATAGGCCCATTCGGTTAAACACCAGGATATAACCCCCATGCCGGCCCCCACCTGGGTTGTAAGAAAAGCGGAAATTGCTAAGGTTCCTGCGCTAAGGGCGCTTCCTGCGTTAAACCCAAACCAGCCAAACCAAAGAAGACAGGCGCCAATGAAAGTTAAGGTTAAGTTGTGGGGCGGCATAGCTTCTTTTTTATAGCCCAATCTGTCCCCTAAAACAAGACAGGCAGCAAGCGCTGCAGCACCGGAACCGATATGAACAACCAGGCCCCCTGCAAAATCAAGACCTCCGAGGTTTTTAATCCAGCCACCGTCTCCCCAAACCCAGTGGGCAAGCGGGCAATAGATAAATGTTACCCAAAGAATTAAAAACATAATGTAGGCTTTAAATTTGAACCTGCCTGCAAAAGCGCCTGTGATAAGGGCCGGGGTGAGGCATGCAAACATCATTTGAAAAAGCATGAATAATTGATGCGGGATTGTTGTTGAATAGCTTGGGTTTGGGGCTAATGTCACTCCCTGAAGCCCTGCCCAGCTCAGGTTTCCTATTAAATGGTTTACATCGGGCCCAAAAGCAAGGCTGTAGCCGTATGCAACCCAGATAAAAGTCACAACACCAAGCGTTACAAAACTTTGCATCATTGTACCGAGAACGTTTTTCTTTCGAACCATGCCGCCGTAAAAAAGCGCTAACCCGGGCGTCATAAGCATTACAAGGCAAGCTGAAATAAATACAAAAGCAGTGTCTGCAGAATTTATCAAGCCGCTTTCTTCTATAAATTCGCCAAAAGTCTCTCTAAAGCTGATTAATGACCCTAATGTTACCCCAAGGAAAAGCAAAATTCCTGCAATCCAAATTCTTGTTTTTCTTGAAATCTGGATGCCCTCTCCTTTTCCCTGCGGGCTTTGGGTGCTGATTTCATTTACACTCATTGTCCCTCTTCTTTATAATTTATTACTACGTTTGTAATAATACTCTTTAAGATAAGACATGTCAATTCCCCTTTTTAATAAAAAAGGAGTTACTTTTAAAAACACTGGTAAAAAAGGGGTTTAGCCCACCATTTTAGCTAAAACCTGAAATGCTACAAAATATAAAAACGTAATAATAATCCAGTTTATTTGAATGGTTGAATATGAGGATGAAAAAAGATAACACACAAGAGCAATAAAATATAAAACGCCTGAAAACGTTATGAAATGTGCTATCGGGATGTATGTGTTTAGCATAAAATAATTTACAACGTAGGGCGCAATTGTAATTGAAAGCACAGCAAGCGCAAGAGCAAAAGAACCCGCTGAAAACAGGATTTTGTCTCTTTTTGTATATTTTTCATCGTCGCTTAACATAAACAATTTTCTTAATTTTCCTTGCACTTTGCCTTTTTATTCTAGCACAATATAATGCCTTTACAATAACTAACGGACGGTAAACGTTGAAAGTTTTATCATATTTTCAAAATCGGGATATTTTTCTTTTAATTCTCTGAATGTGCCTTTATCTATGATTTTTCCGTCTTTCATATATAAAATTGCATCACATTCTTTAAGGGTTGAAAGCCTGTGAGCTATTGCAATTATTGTCTTTGAGCCTTTCAGTTTTGCAATGGATTCAGACACTTTACTTTCTGTTTCAATATCTAAAGAAGAGGTTGCTTCGTCCAAAAACAAGACTTCTGCGTTTTGATAAAAGGCGCGGGCCAAGGCAAGACGGTGTCTTTGCCCGTAAGATAATTCCGGTTTTTTATCTAAATTTTTGGTTTCTTCATAAATTTCCGCCTTTTTAAGCGCCCAAATTACCCTTTCTTTGTCTATGTTTTCGGGTTTTTCGCCAAATGTAACATTATCCAAGACGGATAAAGGCATAAGGAAAAAATCTTGCGGCAAAATGGCTATATGCCTTTGCCAAGCCCTTATGTTATCGGTTTTTATTTCAAGGTCATCAACGTAAAATTTTCCTTCGGCAGGCAAATTCAGCCCGGATAAAATATCAAGAAGAGTTGTTTTTCCGGAGCCTGAAAGCCCCACAATGCCGATAAATTCACCTTTTTTGATTTCAAGGTTTGCATTTTTAAGCACAAAAGCATCTTTTTTATCGGAATATGAAAAAGAAACATTTTGAAGCGAAAGCCCCTTTTCAAAAGGAATATCCGGCCCTTCCGTTTCTTTTCTTGCCCAGCTTTTTACCATGGCAGATGTTTCCATAAACCATTTAACTCCGCTTCTGGATTGGTTTATAAGATACATTGAAAATTGGACCTTATTCAAATTCGGCACAAGCCTTAGAATTACTGCCGCAACGATTGCAAGGGAAGAAACAAGGTGTTCTGAAGATATTTTTTGGAAAAAGAATATGAGCCCTGCTAAAATTCCAAATGAAATTATAATTCCGATTTCCGTTACAAACTGCGGATATGCGGCATTTGAGCTTAAAAGCTCTGAATAGTGGCTTATGAGCTTGTTTTGTTCTATTATATTATTTGCAAAAAAATCTTTATTTTTAGAAACCTTAATTTCTTTCATGCCCTTCATCGTATATTCAAAAAGGCTGCCCATTTTCTTTGAAAGTTCTAAAATTTCCGTGCCGTAAAATTTGGCGCGTTTTTTAAAGAAAAGCTGCTCAACATAAACAAAAACCCCTAAAAACACGGCCGCAACAAAAGCCGGAACGGCAAATTTATAAAATAAAAATGCCAAGATGCAAAAGGCAATGATACAGTTTGAAAGAAGTAAAATTACCTTATGTGAAAAGCTTGAAATGCTTGCGGTAAGTGTTCCGCCAAGAAGTGCTCCTTTGTCTCCGTATGATATTTTGTTTAGTTTTATATACGGGCACATAAAAAGGTTTCTTAACGTGTCCGCATAAACTTTTGCCTGCCACTCGGCTATAACGCGGTTTTGGTAGGACGTGCAGAACATCATCGACACATCTTTTATAATGTAAATTAAAACAATTGCAATGCATAAGGCAAAAGCAAAGCTTTTTAAATCAAGCGGAAGGTTTATTGATGCAAGGGCATCTCCGAGGGATGAATTTCTTAAAAAGCCGTCATTTCCGGATAAAATCATCACAAAGGGAAAAATAAGCGCAAGGCCCAAAAATTCAAAAATACCCATAATGAGCGAAAAAATGGCGATAAAGAAAAGTTTTAATTTAAAACCTTCTCCATATTCTTTTATAAATTGAAAAAAAACTTTTAAAAACAAAATTCTATCCTTAAAGTGTTGTCTGCGTCTGATATATTTTTCAGCCTTTTGTTCTTTAAAAACCGGTTGCAAAATATTTACAATACAATTATACTCTTGATTATGGGCAATGTGTCAAGTAAAGAATTTTTTTTCATAGGGCTTTCGCTCTCAAACACGCCAAATAACGACAGTTCGGTTTGCGTTATAGACAGAATGCGAAATATAGTCCTTTTAGATAAGCTTTATTTTACATCAGACATCGAACTTTTTTTTGAAAAAAATCCTTATGTTAAAAATTCACAAATAATTGTCTCAATCCCCCATGATAACACGCTTTTAGAGGGTAAGTGGCGCATCCATTGCAAAAATTATAAAATGATGGATGAGAATTTTAAGGTAAACAGAAATAATTGGACAAACAGGCTTTCTGACAGGTGTTCAGACGTTTTATTAAAGCTAAAAGAAAACGGCACAAAGGTTTCAAGGTTTGATGTCAATCTTTTAAGGCAAGGCTACGGGCTTTCTTCAAATTATCTTCAAAGGACATCTTTAGATTGTAAAAGTTTACAAAGTGCTCTTAAAATTAAATTCGGGTTTGATGAATTGCCTGAAAATATGCTCCCTGCTTCAAGTTTAGAGGCGATTTTAGGTGCAATGTTTTTATACGACTGTGCCGCAGGCGATACATCGGCTAAAAAACTTTTCGAATACGAAGGGTTAGAGGTTTTAAACAAGGCTTAAAAATGTATCTTGCTTGCGGAGTATTACAGAGTACAAAATTTCCGTTTTTTAAAAAACCTTGAAAAACCCTAATGTTACCCGTTTCTTATTGGCAAGCTTGCTTTGTCGATGTGCGGGCGGTAAAAATCCGTGTTTATGTTTAATTTTTTACCGACCTCTAAAAGCGTTAAGGCGATTTGCCTATCCTCGTTTTTGGTTTTTGAAAGCTCTAAGTGCTCTACAAGAAGGTTAATTTTGCTGTAAATCTTTTCAAAATAAATGTTTTGTGCCACTTTAATTTCAACATTTAATTGCAAAATATCAATTACATCAAAAATTGCAAAAATCTTATCCGCAACCTTTAAATCCATCGTCTGAGACAATTCATCAATTAAAGACTGCAATTTTTTTGCCAGCGTCACGCCGCAGTTTGATTTGTTCAAATTTACAAAGAACTTGTCTGCCCCTTCTTTCACCTTTTTAATTTCAGCCAAAAACTCTTCGTTTCTAAAGTCTTCAATGTGAATTAAAAGCTCCTGCAGGTTTTTCACAAGGCAGAATTTGGCTGAAACCCTGAATGCATCGGGGATATCCATACCAAGGTTTGCAAGGTGTGCCACAGGCGTTTTTAATTCTTCATAAAGTTCTTCGTATGTGTTTGCAACCCCTGTAAGCCTTGTTTTTAGGACGTTATCAAGAATTGTCTTTCTTTTGTCAATTAAAACATCCTTTAGGCTGTAGAAAGTGGCCGAATAGTGCTCTTCAAAGCCTTTTAGGGTCTCTAAAAGAACATCTGACATAAAGGCTTCTTTTAAATATTTTCTTGCTTTTGAAAAATCTTCTTTGGCATCAGTCTCTTTTACGCTGCAATAAAACTCGCTATCAGGCGTTTTCAGCATTGCAAAACCCATAATCCATTTTTCGTATGTGATTTTTGATGTTACTTCGATTTTGCCGAAAACAAGGTCTGCGTGGTTATTTTGCACTGTTTCATAGCTTAATTTTTTAATTTTATAGCAATAAATTTCATCAAGCTCGGATAAATTCGTATAAAGGGATGAAATTGCCCAGTGGCAGACGATTTGCTCTATATTTACAACTGAAGGCTTTACGAATTTTTCATAAATGTCTTTTCCCGTGCCGTATTCAGGGATGTTGCTTTTTGCCTTTGTTAAAATATTTAAGAATTTTTCTTCAAAATTTGTCTTTGAAAATGCGCCTGCAAGCTGAATTGCCCGTGCCGCGTATTTCATAATCTGCACGGTTTCAATTCCTGAAATTTCAGCGAAAAACCAGCCGCAGCTTGTATACATCAACATACAAAAACGCTGGATTTCCATAAGTTTCAGTGCTTTTGTTTTGTCTTTTGCTTTGAATTCGGGAAGACAATTTTCCTTTAAAAACTTGTTAACAGATTTTTCGGACCTGTCTAAAATTACATCAATATATTTATTTCTTGCATCCCAAAAATCCGTATAATATTTTGCACCCTCTGCGGAGCAAAGCTTTATAAGTTCATCCCGAAGATAATCAAGTGCATCTCTTAAAGGTTTTCTCCATTTCTGGTTCCAGCCGGGTGCCGCCCCTGTGCTGCAGCCGCAATCGTCTTTCCACCTTCCGACACCGTGAGAACAGCTCCAGGAAGAAGTCGGTTTAATATCTGCTTCATATTCGGGCGGATACATTTCAAGATATTGGCCGTAGTTTGTAATTTCAAAGCCTAAATCTTTTGCCTTAACTCCTAAAACGTAAGACAGCGCCATATCGCCGAATTTTGTGTGGTGGCCGTAGCTTTCCCCGTCCGTTGCAATGTTTACAAGCTGGGTTCTTTGGCGGCTTTCCGTGTAACCGTCCAAAAGGCGTCGTGCAAATTTTTCACCGTCCGTTAAAAGAAAATCAAACGCAACGGATTTTGAAATTGCCCCGTCATAGAAGAATAAATCGATATATTTTTTGCCTTCGCTTCCTTCGACAAAATATCTGTAAGGCTGTGACGGGTCAATCGAGCCCCAGCTTACATCGTGCCATTCCGCATTTGGGTTCTCCGGGTCCATACGCCTTACGCACTGCGCCTGAAATGGTGATAAAATTGTATATCTTATTCCTAAATCGATTAAAACTTCAAGAGTTTCCGCATCAACTGCGGTTTCTGCAAGCCAAATTCCTTCAGGTGCTCTTCCAAACCTCTTTTGAAAGTCTCTAATGCCCCAAATTGCTTGAGTGTATTTATCGTTCGTGTTTGCAAGGGGCATAATTATATGGTTGTAAACCTGTGCAATTGCACAGCCGTGGCCGCCGTAAAGTTCGATTGAGTTTTTATCTGCTGCAATAATTCTTCTGTATGAGCAGGGCGCATATTTTTCCATCCAGGATAAAAGCGTCGGGCCTATGTTGAAGCTCATATTTTGATAATTGTTTACAATATCGAGGATTTTATTGTTTTCATCAACAATCCTTGAAACGGAATTTGGTTCGTAACATTCGTTTGAAACCCTTTCGTTCCAATCGTGAAAGGGCCTTGCGGAATCTTGAATTTCAATCTCTTCAAGCCATGGGTTTTCCCTTGGCGGCTGATAGAAATGTCCGTGGATTGTTAAATATTTTTTAAATGTCAAACCTTTTTACCTCGTTATTTTTTAGTTGTCTCTTCCGCTTTTGCCTTCTTTAAAACAGTAATATTATTTACATCAACCCAGGCATCTCCAAGGGCATTTGAAAATACGTGTCCCGTAATTTCAATCCTGTCCCCTGTGTCAAGGTCGATAAATTTTTCTGCGTATTCACGCTTTAAAAACAATTTCATTTCAGACAAAGGAACGTTGTGGTCCTGAACATCGTCTCTTTGAATTAAAAAGCCGATGTAATCTTTTGATTCTCTTAATGCTTTTTTATAATCAAGCCCAAGTGTAGAAAATTTATCAAAAGTTGCGTTCATTTTAACATCCTGATTTAAAAATCTGGACGGGTTTTGAACAATCTGCAAAGGCTTTGCAAAAGTTACATTTGTCTGTGCCACGGTTTGTGCTACGGGCGGTGTGCAGGTTTCGGCTTTTTTATTATCTTTTGCAAGGGTTGTGCTTGAAACACCTATGCATAAAGAAAGCATAAATGATAAAACAACCGCATAAAACTTTTTATTTTTATAAAACATTTTAAACTCCTTAGAATACAAAAACATTCTAACATAATTCCAATGTTTTGACACTTGATAATCTGTGCATTAAAATCAGGGCCAAAAGCGTAAATTATTAGCGCAAATTATCTTTTGAAAGATTTTCAAGGGCAGAAACTTCGGCCTCGTTAAGCTTTAGATGCTCTATAACATTATAATACCCTGCCTTTTGAACCTCTTTTTCATTTAAAATATTTTTATCTAAAAGATTTTGAACTATTTCATCCAAAAACATTGAAGAGCCCGCAAGGGTTCCGTCCTTGTCTTTTCCGCCTTCATAAATTGTTTTTCCGCAAAATGCGATTAATTTCAGCCCGCTGTGTGCAACAGGAAGCGCATCACTCACTAAAATTATCTTGTCTTTATTTTTAATCCTAAAGAAAAGCTTTAACATATCATCATTCACATGCAAGCTGTCCCCAATAATTTCAGAATAAATATCATCCGATAAAAGCCCTTTTAGAGCTACATTGCTTTTTTTGTGGGTTAAAGGTTCCATCGCGTTAAAATGGTGGGTTGTGCCTGAAACTTTATAAAGTTCATCGGATGTTGTGTGGCCGGCATGGGCCCTTATGCCGTTTGCTTCCAAATATTCCTGCAGCTCTTGGTTTATGTCTAATTCAGGCGCTAAAGTTACGATTTTTACAATATCTTTTGCATCCCCTGTAATTTTCTCAAAATTTTCAACATTTGGAGTTAAAAACGTGCCGGCATTTTGAATTCCCGGTTTTTTCGGGCTCAAAAACGTTCCTTCAAGGTGAACCCCTAAAATCTTAGCTTCGTTTTCTTCTTGTTCTTTTGAAACTTTTTTAATAAGTTCAATTCTTGCTTTTAAAGAAGGCGGGTTGTCCCCCACAAGGGTTGGGCAAAAGCCGACAATTCCCCGTGCTAAAATATTTTTTGCAAAGGTGTGAAAATCAGCTTCGCTGCAATTGTTAAAATTTATTCCAAAACCGCCGTGGATATGTGTATCGATTAATTTCATAAAAATATTATAATACTTTTTAATTTTTTTGACTTTAAAAAATATCTCATTAATATCCCGTTAATATCTCATTAATCGGGATGATGTGTATTGTGTGAAATGTGGTGTAATATTGTTCAATAATTTTGGTGACAATTTTTGTAAAGTTTTTGTAAACTTTTGTAAAAAACTCCCCTTAAAAACTAAAGTCAGGGAAAGATTTGCCGATATTACAAGTATAAAGAACATTGGAGGCAACTAAAATGGGAATGGCAGCAAGCCAAGCAAGATTTTTAACTCTTACGGCAAGGAAATCTAACGTTGAATATGAAGGACAACAGGTTAACCAACAGAGAACCTCTCTTTCAAATGAAAGTGCCGGCTTGTTCAACAAAATGATGGAACTTCAAGTGCCGACTCCTCCTTCTGCAACGGATTTTTATAACACACGTTATACATTCGATGCAAAGGGTTCTGATTATTCAATTACAAACTCTGCTCCAAGAACAGACGGCAAATATGATATTACAATTTCTTATAAAGCTTCAGAGCCAGTTGGCCGTGAATATAATGCATTTGGCACAATGAATTTTGCAGGCGATATTCCGACAAGCCTTGTTACAAACTTTAACGGTGTAGACACAGAATGCAACATTGAAGTTTTATCAAGAGATAACGACGGAAACTTTGTTGATGCTAAGGGCGTTGCAGATTCAAACGTAAATACTGTTGCAAAAGCTGCAGGCGAAGATTTGGCTTCTAAAGATAATGCAAAATATTACAGATATACATATAACAATACAAACTACTACATTTCAGGCACAAATATGGCTGATATGATTGCAAAGAAAGGCGCAAGCTCAAGCTTTGTTATTGCAAACAGCTACCCGAACGGCCTCAGCGCATATTATGCTTCTACTCAAGATGTTCAAAAACAAGTAACAGCAGTAGGCGGATTCCCTTCTTCCACAACGGAAGGTCGTTTTGAACAATTATATATCGACGCTGTTGTTGATTGCGATGACCCGAGAATTGTTGAAGCATTGGGCGGAAAAACATTTGACCTTTCATTAACCCAGGTTCAGGATGATGAAGGCTATGCTGAAGCTATGAAAGATTATGAATATCAAAAAATGCTCTATGAAAGAACAATTAATGATATTAACGCACAAACGGAAATTATCCAACAACAAGACAGAACTCTTGAATTAAGGTTGAAACAATTAGATACCGAACAAAACGCTTTGAATACGGAACTTGAAGCTGTTCAAAAGGTAATCGAACAAAACGTTGAAGCAACATTCAAGACATTTGCGTAAAAAAAGCGTAAGTCTAAGCTCCTAATGACGGCAGCGAAGCAAACAAGAGGCGCAACGCCTGCAGAAGCAAAAAACAAAAAATGTTGACTTCTTCAAATAAATCATTAAACTGTAAACTGCCTGATAAAAAACCGCAGGCAGTTTCTGTTTTCTAATCCAAACGTATGAGTTCAGACGGGAAATCATAATATACAATAGAATTACTATTAAATAAGCCCCATAAGATTTAAGAAGGTAATAAGGTTAGACTGATTAAAACGAGGTGACAAGATGTCGTACAGGTACGATAGTGCGCTGGTAATTGCAAATAAATACGGGCTTGCAAGCTCCCTTGCAAAGGCCGAATTATACGAAACCTATGACAGGTTAAGAGACATAACCGTTTCAGGTTCTGCTTCCGCAGGTACCGGTTTTGGTACTGTGGGCGGCTTCTTGTGGCAGCTTGCAAGCTTGTTTTCTCCAAGCTCTTTTATGCCGATTATGGGCGGCACCTCAATGATGAATATCCCCGGAACCTCTTATTGGTCCCCAATTACAGGTTCCACATCTTCAATTTACGGCGCCACAAATTCTTACGGAATTGGTGGCCTTGGTTCATATCCCGGGTTCCCATCGGGCGCAGCTCCTGTTTCCTGGGGGCTTGGAACGGTCACAGGCGGGGCATCTTCCGTAAATAATTCAGGCACGGCAACAGGTTATGCGGTTTCAGCTTCTGATATTGCAGGGCTTACCGCAGGTTCTTATTTAACAAGTGCCGTGAGTACAGGTACAAACTTCGGACAGAATTTCATCCTCCCTGTTGCAGGTGTAATTTCAGGTTTGGGCGGTTTGATGCAGTCTTTGGCACCATATATGGGAACAAGCGGCCTTGCATCGATCATTGCAGGGAACTTGCTTGAAGGCACAGGCTCTGCTGCTTTGAGTGCATATTCAAACGTAACAGGAAGAATTACAACAAACGCGGATGCGATTTTATCAGACAAGGTTAGAAATATTGAAACCGTGTGCAAAATGCTTGATACGCAGGCAGAAATTGTAAGAAAAACCCTAAAAGATGATATTGAAGGCGATAGCCAGGCAGTAAATGATATTTAATGACTAAAGGGTTGGCGGCATTTTGGCCTCCTAAAATCCTTTTAAAAGATATAGTGTTCTTTTTAATTCCCCGGAATGAAAAATTTCGGGGTTTTTAATTTGGGAAGGAAAATTTATACGTAAAAACCAAATGGGCAAAAAAATTTATTTCCGGTTTTTAAAATAACCACCCCAATAAAGATTGTTTTAGAGATTATGTTGATAAATTTTTCTCCTTTAAGATATGCACAAACAAACCCTGCCCCGGCAAAATCTGTCTTGGGACAAACTCAAAACAAGCCTCAACCCCTTGCTTTTAAGGGATATTATAATGATGTTACAAAGTTTAACCATCATACATCGGATTTTTTTGAATATTCTCTGGAGCATGTAAATCCTGATGAAAAACCAAGAACCGGTGCAATAATGTATAAGCCGGGCATTATTTTTAACAGAAATACAACTTCTTCTTTTAGGAGTGATTTAAACTGGATTGAATTTGGAGATTATCTTGAAGACAGGTTCGAGTATGATTCAAAGGTGAATACGTACGATTACGCCTGTGCAAACGGGCTTGAAGCCTATACTTTATCCTTGCTTTTGCAGCGCAAATTTCCGGATTGTTATGAAAAATTTTTCCCGATTCAGGCAAAGGATGTTAACCCGGATGAAATTATATCAAACAAAAAGGGGCAGGAAAAAGGCTTTGTGAAAACGGAAAATACCTATGTTTGGACAAGATACGGTCTTGGAATAGAAGATGACGAGCTTGATGAGTATCTTGCCGTATCGGAAGATGAAATCCCTGAAAACGATGTAGAGTATTTCACCAAAAAGGTTATTTCCCCTGTTGAATTTAGCTGTGCAAATGTTCTTGATGACATTGAAAATATTGATACTACAGCACCGGCTCTTTTCCTTTGCAGAAATATGTGGCCTTATGTAAAACCTTCAGAGTATCAATCTTTTTGTGACAAGCTTTATGAAAAGCTCCCCGCAGGCTCTGTTGTTGTAATCGGCGCTTATGAATATAAGGGACAAAAGGGCTTTAAGGGTTCAAAAGATTTTCCTGATGCTCTTATAAAAAGCGGGTTTGAGCCTGCAGAGTGCTGTTATCATGATGGGCTCTCTCCTCTTGTTTTTGAGAAAAATTAAGTTTAAATATTTACGCTAAAAAGCCCCTGTTTTTTTATGAACCGGGGCTTTTTTATTGAATGTCAATATTTTAAGTATGGAAAAATTATTCCATATCCTTATAATCTTGTGCAGTGACTGTGTTTGGAGCTTGAACTACCTTTTCTAAGCCTTTTTCAATAAGCTTGGCTTCTTTCTTTTGTAAATCTTCATCCGCTGTGATTAAATCTCTTCCGATATGCTCTTGAATAAGGATAATTGTCTGTTCGCTCGGTGCGCCGTCGCCGTTTAAGATTTCCTGAACATCATAGCTTGCCCAATCATCAGGAAGCTTGTCGATTGTCGTATAGCCCATTTTTTCAGTGCCGTCCATACG
>CANSKM010000020.1 GCA_947647475.1 uncultured bacterium | reverse complement strand
GTCGAAAACCTTGTAAATAAGGAGATTGTAACGACTCCGGTACGGGTTAAACACGCTTCAGCAGGCAATTTTGCCGGTTTAGTCGGCGCGGCACTTTTGGCCTTAAATGGTGCAAAATAGCGGTTGTGTACCCCCTAAAGCTTAAATATGACAAGGTTTCGGGTGGTCTGTACGTCAACGGGAAGACTGTAAGGTACAATTTCAGGGGTTTTTAAATTTTTGTGATGCGCCAAAGCCTCGTCAATCTCTGTTTGCACGTCCTTTGCTTTATAAAAAATTCCGTATCCGCCTTGTGTAGTGTGGGTTTTAGCTAACGGCAGAATGTCTTTAATTTTTCCGACCGCCCGAAATGTAACTATATCAACGTTTTCACGGGGAAAATTTTCCGCTCTTCCATACAAAATTTTTAAGTTTTTAAGCCCTAAATTTTCCTTTGCAAGCTCTAAAAATTTTGTCTTTTTTTGCCTGGAATCGTTTGCTATGACTGTTAAATTAGGGAATGCGAGCGCCAGAATAACACTCGGGAAGCCACCGCCTGTCCCTATATCCATTAGTTTTTCGCCGTTTTTAAATTTTTCAAAACCCTCCCATAAAACAATTGAAAGGCTGTCATAGACGTGCTTTTCAAACAAATTTTGAACCTCATTTTTGCTCATCAAATTTGTGTGCGCATTATAATTTAAAAAAAGTTCTTCCCATTTTTCAAAGGCTAAAACCTGCTCTGCACTTAGCTTTAAACCTAAATTTTCTTCAATTGTTTTTACCTGTTTTTCGTTCATAAATTTCTACCGATTGCATACCTTAAAAGCTTATTCTGCCTGATTTTTCAGGTATTTGTCTGCAATTTCTCTAAATTCGTTTTCATCCATTTTAATTTTCATATCGTTTATCCGGATTGAAATTCGCTCTTTATTTTCGTTTGAAATGCCGCTGCCGAGGGCTTTTCCGGCTTCAAAATAGCTTATAAGGGCGTGCCTGTTATCCATAATATTATAGTAGTAATCTCCAAGCTCTAAGTGTGATAGCGCCGTTTTAAAGTTGTCGTTTAGCGCCACTGCTGCGTTTAGGGCAATCTGCAAAAATTCAGCCGATTTTTTAGCTTCAACATCCCGATAAAGCATCGAAAGCTGCCTGCTTGCAAAGTAGATGCCGTTTTGGTTTTGCTCCTTTTTGTCGATTTCAAGTGCGGTTTCAAAATTTTCAACGCTTTGGTTAAAATTGGTTTCATTGTCAGTATTTCCGGCACTTTCAGACCATTTTTCCGCGTAAATAAGCCCCATATTTGCAAAACAGGTGGATAAAAACTTGTTTTCAGACTCAGAGCTTGCTTTTTTAGCTTCTTCTATGCTCTTTTTGTAATATTCAAGGGCTTTTTCGGTATTTTGCCCGTCGTCATAAAGAAGCGCGGTTTTAAAATAAATTTCAGACAAAAGCTCATAATCAGGATTGTCTAAATCGCTTGCAGAAGCTGCGTTTTCGTAGTTTTTTAAGGCAGATTTAAAATCGTTTTCCATTTCATAAATTTCGCCTAATTCTAAAAACCCTTTTGCAACAGTGTTTTTGGGTATATCAATTCCCGCATCATCTCTGTTGTCGGTAATTTCAGCGATGCATTCTTTTGCTTTTTCGAAACGGTATAAATTTTTATATAAATTTGCGGTTTTGAGCTTAACTTTGGCGCATCCTGCCTTGTCTCCCGTGTCTTTTAGGGCGTTTGAGGCGTTTAGGAAATTTCTTAGGGCTGCTTCAAAATCGTTGATTTTAATATAATTTTGGGCAAGTTTTGATAAAATTTCGGCAGACATTTTTTTATCTGAAACTTCTGCTTTTGCTTTCTCCAGAAGGCTTATAGCCCCTGTATAATCATATTTTTCTTCAAGCTCTTTTGCCTGTTGAATAATATCGGCTGTTGTTGAAGCCCCTGAAAGTTCGCTATTTGAAAGGGTTTTGCCTTTATTTTTTCTAAATTCTTCAACAAGAGCTCTTCCTTCTTCGCTTAAAATTTCTTCCCCCAAAAGCGGGTCATTTTCTGTGTTTTCAGGTGAATTTGCTCCTGCAGTTCCTGCTAAACCTTGGAATTTTTTATTTTTTAAGTTTGCAAGCCTTTCATACCAGGGGGCTCCGGCGGCTCTTGTTTGGTGAATATATGAAAAATCACGCTTTTGGCCCATTCCAAGACCTGAAATATTTGGCACTTTTGTTTTTAGAAATTCAATTTGTTTTCTAATGCTTTCGCGCGAAAGCCGAAGAAGCCTGTCTTTAGGGCTTTTTGCAAGTTCTTTTTCATAAATATTTATCAAATTTTTATAATTATTTATCTTCTCTTTAACCGAAAGGCCTGATAAAAAGTATGTTTTAAGGTAATCTTTAAGATAAATTTCATCATCAAATTTTGAGATTAAAAGCTTTCTGTGAAGGTAGTTTACAAGCGAAATATCACCCAAATTGTAATATTCTATAAACCCGATTTTTACAGAGTGATTGAGGCAGGAAATATTTTGCAAAAATGGCAGATAAATAGGCGGGACAAGGGATACAATCTTTGATAAAAGAAAATCCGAAAATTCCATATTTCTTTTTTTAAATTCTTCGACAAATTCCTTCAAAGTGGTGTTCACCGTTGAAATATAGCGGAGTGCCATGCTTAAATAAAGCTCATAGCCTTTGGTTTGGGCGTATAGTTCCTCAATATCCTCTTCATTATAGATTTCAAGGGCATCTTGAACCTTTAATTTAAAGGTCAAATAATCATTCGGCTCAATTTCAACAATTTTAAAATTAAGACCCTTATTTTCAAAAAATTCAGGGTTTAAAACGCGCGAAATCAGGATTAGCTTAACATTTTCATATTTTCCAAGGTGCGCTAAAAAATCCATAATTTCAGAATTTTTAGAAATTATTTCAAAATTATCTATCACAATAAGGCAGCTTTTATCCAGATTTTTAAAATAAAAACTCACCTTTTGGGCAAAATTTTCGGTTAAACTTTTTTTTAAATTAATTTTATTATTTATGGAGTAAAATCTTAAAGAATCATAAAATCCGAGTAAAAAGTCGTCTATTACGCTGTTTTCAAAGCACATGTGGCGAAAAAGGAGAATGTTTTCATCAATGTTTTTCAGGGCGGAATTTACGATTTCGCTTTTTCCGCAGCCCTGAAAACCCGATATATAGAGTAGGTCATCTTGGGAATTTATAAAGTCATGGATTTGGTTCAAAATCCCCATGTTAAATTTTGTAAAATTTTCATCCATAAATTCATTTTACATAATTTTACAATTTTTATCCAGATGTAACGCTTTTTTTCAAGAATTATTTTAAAAAATTTAATAAAAAAAATAATTGTTAACCAATGTAAATTTTTGTACTTTAAGGTGACAACATTTTATATTTACAAGTGTTTTTATATATGTGTCTTAGTTTCGGGGTCTGTTGATGACATTAAAAATAGGAAACAATTTAAACAATTTTCAGACGTTTAAGGGGAGCGCCCCTGTTGGCTTGTCTTCTCTAAACGCCGCATATATAAGGAATTTGGGTATTCAGGCTCCGCAAAATGCTGCGATGCAAACGGCTCAGGCGCCTGCTGCTCAATATACGCCCTCTGTGCAGGCAATTCAGACAACACAAATGCATAGCTCTGTGCAAAACGCTCAGCCTGCCCCTGTGATGCAGCCAAACAGCGCAATTTCAAACCCGATGCCTGCCTATATGCCCGGTGTTGGGGCTGTTCCTTCAGGATATTTTATGCCCGGTGATAATAACCACGGCAGCGAAGATAAAATAATTAAAAAGACGCCTTGGACGGGTGCCAGAATTATGGCGGACAAGGTCACAAAAGATATTTTTGTGTATGCGCCAAAAGGCATGCAAGGCTCTAAAAACAGCAATTTTTATGAATATTTATCATTAGGCACAATCCCCTATATCGTAGGCTCTGCAATGCTTATAGCGACATCCGTTGCGGCAACGAAATTCTTCAACCCGAATGATGCAAAAGCATCAGGCATGATGGGTAAAAACGTTGCGATGGGCGTAATTCTTTATGCGGCAATGAAATGGGCCGCAAATAAGGTTATGAACAAGGGCACGCAAGCTTTAACAGGCGTTGATATGGAGATGCCCTATAAGAAAGTAATTAACGAACTTCCCGAAAACGGCCGCGAAAAGGTTGTAACAGAATTCCACAGAGTATTTGAAAGTGTTGATTTCCCAAGATGGGATTTAATTAATAAACAAGGCGAAGAAAACGGAAACAGATACGAATATTACGATAAAATCGCAAAAGACAAACTTGGTTGCGAAGAGCCTTTAAATGCTCCGGATCAGGTTGTTCAGCCGTTAATTAAACAGGCTTTAACAAAGGCTATGGCTGCAAGAAGCATCGCTTCATTCTTGTGGGCAGGCGTTGGTGTTGCAATTGCATCACAAAAACCGTTTGCTGAAGAATTCTTAAACTTCTCTAAAAATTCCGGCATATTGAATACGCTTAAACATTTGCCAAGAAACTTTGCCGAAGTGTTTGTTAAATCTGCAAAACAACTTTGGAATGGTTCTACTGCTAAATCAGGAATGGTTGGTAAGGGCTTAATCATTGCAGCAGGTGCTTCTACAATCCTTGGGCTTTTGAATGTTAAGCGCGGCTATAAAATTGACAAAAAACAATCCGAAACAAAGATTGATTACAAGAAAGATTATGTGGAGAATTAATGATTTACGGTAATCCGACTGAAAAATTGAATATTCAGGCTCAGGACAACAGGGTTTACGAGCAGCTTTTAAACCAATCGCACACAAAAACGGCTCAAAACCCGAGAGGAAGTCTTGTTCACAGAAACCCGATTCAATCTGTTGCTGCGGGTGTGAAAAACACGGGCAAAGACATCGTAAATCTTGGTCGCGCCCTAAAAGACGGAGATGCAGATGATCATTCTTTAGGAAGATTAAACGATGTCGGAATGAAGCTTGGCGGGCTTGGAATTGCTGCATATTTAGCCACAAGGAAAGCTGCTCCGAAGGCAAAAGTTATGGAATTTGCCGGTGCTGCAGTATTTTTCTCTATGATGCATCTGTGGCAGAAAATATTCATTGCTGCTCCCATTAAGGCAAGGTTTGGCGTTGATATTAACCAAAAATTCACAGATTCTTTCGGCAGAGAAAAAGAACTTTATCAGGATAATCAATATGTTCCCCAGTTAAGAAGCAATGAAGAACTTGACCATCTTGCAGATAAGCTCGGTCTTCCGAAAGATATGGCATTTAGAAGAGAATATGCTCAAGAACAGGAAAGAAGAATTGCTCTTCAGGGAAGAACTTTAAATATGATGACTGCAGGGGTCGGAGTTCCCGTTATGACGGCCCTTGCCTGCAACAGAATTGAAAAATATATCGATAACACTGTAATTAACCACGGTTTAAATAAGGCAAAAACCACAGTAGGCTTTGATTTATCCGAAGCTGATGCAATTGAACACTTCTCAAATGTTGTAAATTCAAGGGCAAAATCAGCAGGTTTTGGCGCAGAAGCCGAAAACATTATAAAACAATACTCGGGCCACACCGGAGAAGTTGACCAAGCCTTCTTTGACGGTCTTGCAAAAGCGTTTAACCCGGCAGGTTTTGTTGAAGGAAATAAATTAACAAAAGAAATTCCCGACCTCACGCCGAAAATGGCTGCAGACCTTAAAAATCTGTTTGCCTCAACCGTTGATGAAACTGCACTTTCAGGAAGCGTTATTGATTTATTTATGAAAAAATCCGCTGAAAATAATGGTGTAATTACAATGAAAGTGTTAGACCCTGAGGCTGTTTCAGGCGGTGTTTCAAACATTGATATTGATAAATCCAAGCTTGAAGCTGCAATTCAAGGCGTTATTTCAAGAGTAAAGACCGGCGAAGTTGAATATAATGCAGAAAGCATTTTAAATGCCATTAAAAACGAAGAAGGCCTTTTGGTACAGGTTCAAAGCGCATCAAACGGCTTGGATGCTTCCGTTGTTGAAAATCTGAAAAACATCAGAACAGAACAGCTTTTAGGTGAAGGTAAAACAATGGCGGAAATCGCTGACATTTTGAAAAACGGTGATTCTGTCTTAGAACAGATGATAAAAGATGAAGCGGATATGTTTGGTGGTGTTGTTTCTTCAAGAACTTTAAGAGCCGTTCCTGCAGACGTTGAAGCTGATATAAGCGCTGTTAAAAATATTATTGAACAGGCTAAAAAAGACCAGCTTCCGGGCTTTATGGAAAAAGTTAAGGCTAATTTCGGCCTTGCAAAGAGCACGGGCGCTGTATTATCAAGCACTGAAGATGTTATAAAGGCAATGGACAATTCATTCGGCAAAGAATACTTCAACATTGTTGATGCCCTGTTTGATACCTTAAAACCTGATAAGAAAACGCTTGAAATGTTAAGGTCTGATGCAGATTTTGCTTCAGAATATATTCAAAAAGCTTTTGCTGAAATTGCAGCGGATGATGCAAAATATGAAGAGCTTATAAATAAAATTAAAAATACCCCTGTTATGACCGATGAAACAAGGGGCAAGATGATTTCAAGAATTATCGACAATTGCAGAGAAAAACTTGATTTAATAAGAAACGGAAACGGCGCAAAAGGAAGCACAGGCTTTGACCCGAATATGAAAACCCTGATTTCTTTAACCGACCGTGCTGAAAGCTCGGCTTCAGGGCTTTTAGGAACTATTGAAAAATATGCTGCAGAAGCAATCCCCGGGATTGATGCCACTAAAAACAGGGTACTTTTAACTCTTGATTTAGAAAGAAGAATTTCAGACGGTACTTTAAAAGCACAGTGGGATGCGCTTCAAGCTGCTGCACCTGTAACGGAAACTTTTGAAGACTTTGTTGCAAATTGCAGAAATATTTTATACAACAATACGCCGAATGATTTTTCAAATACACACTATGTTAAACAAAACGGTACATACTTTGAAAGATTAAACGACATTCTCTTTAACAAGCCGATGAGCGACAAGACGACGGGAATTTTAGGTGCTGTTAAAGAAAATGCACAAAATGCCGATAACCATGCTAAGGGTCTTGTGGAAAAATTAAACGAAATGAGAATTTCTTTAATGGCCATAGGCTCAAACGGCACGAAGGATTATGCAAACCGCGGAAACGTTTTAGATGCGGGCATGATTTCAGATGACAATTTAAAACAGGTGTTTAACGATGTTGCAGGTTCAACTTGCTCTGTTAAATTCCAAAAGGTAGGTAAATCAATCAAAAACTTAATCTTTGAAAACGGAAGCCAGAAATTCAACTCTAAAACCTGGATGAGAATATTTGCTCCGATTGCTTTAGGCCTTGTGGGCGTAACGTTCCTGGCACAGATTTTCATCGGAAGAGACCACGATAAACACCTTTATATGCATGATTCACAAACAAACCCTAACGGACAGTTAAATTCAGGAGCTGTTAATGTCAATAAATAATGTAAATACAGTAAGTCCAATGCTTCAAAAATATCTCCAGGCAAACGGTGTAGTGCCGCAAGCCCAAGCGCAGCCTGTAATTCCGCAGGCACAAAGCTTTACCGTGTTTCCGGGGAGTGATTTGTTAAAAGCTTACCTTTTGACGCAGCCTTCTGCAATGCAGTCTGAACATATTCAAAATTTAACTGCCGTAAAAAGAGTGGATGAGCTTGAAAAAGTGCGCGGTGTAAATTGGAAAAACAACCTTATGGGACAGCTTCGCGGAAACGAAGCAACCATTATGGCGGTTATTCCAAGAACGATGAACGCAAAAGACGTTGATGGAAACGGGTTAATCCAAGGAAATGAAACCCCGGGAAACTTTGTTAATGCGGTTGGAAGGCTTGATGAATATAAAAATTTAGGGATAAATACTCTTCATATTCTTCCTATCCACCCGACGGGAAAAACCCATGCAATGGGCACTGCAGGCTCTTTATATTCTCCGGATGATTTCTTAACTTTGGACCCTGAACTTGTGGATGAAAATCCGCCCCTTGATGTTAGACAAAAAATTGAAGTAATTTATAAGCAAAGAACAGGCAAAGACCTTGTTAAAATGGATAAAAACGACCCAGAGGTTGTGTTTGCGCAGTGTCAATATTTCATAGATGAATGTCACAAGCGACAAATTGCCTGTATGCTTGACTTGCCTTCCTGCGCTTCTGTTGATTTTGCAAACAGACACCCTGAACTTATGGCAAAAGAAAAAGACGGCGTGACAGACAAAACACCGGGCGGCTGGCAGGATATCAGAATGTTTGATCCTTGGGAAAACGAAGACAAGCGCATTTTAAACAAAGATTTATTAGAACTTCACAAAAAATATGTTGATATGTGCATAGACCTTGGTATGGACGGTATCAGAGCCGACGTTGCAAGGGCGAAGCCGGTTGAATTCTGGAATGTTATTATTCCTTATTCAAGAAGCAAAGACCCTGATTTTGGCTGGCTTGCAGAAACTTACACCTATGAAGATGCTTCTCCGCAGGTGAATATGCCGTATGACAGGCCTGAAGATTCGCTCAAGGCAGGCTTTGATACATATTACGGTCAATACCACATCTTTAACCAGTGGACAAAGGCTGATGATTTATTCAACTATGTAAAAGAAAACATAGATATGTCAAACAGAATGACAGACGGGCCAAGAAGCTTAATCGGTTCGTTCTCAACCCACGACGACCAGAGCCCGATGTTTTTTGGCGGTGCGCCTTGGGTAATGCTTACAACCACCCTGCAGGCAACTTTGCCCCAGGTTAACCCGTATTATGTTGACGGTGTTCAAACCGGTGATTTTTATCTCTATCCTTATGAAGGGACTAAAAACCCTGAAACACAGACGGATACAAATGATTGCACCGTTCACAAAGGAAGAATTGACATCTTTAATAAATCCAGAAAACCGGGCGGAAACCACCCTGAAATCGGCCAGTACATTTCGGCTGCAAATGCTCTGAAAAGCGGCCCGTATAAAGATGTTATCAACAAAGGAAGCATAGTTGAGCTTGAAACCGGAAACCCTGAAGTTATCGCCTATGCAAGGCATTTAAACAACAAAACACTTTTGGTTGTTGTAAACAGAAACGTAAACTTCAGAAAATCTGCCGAAATTCAAATAAACAGCTTCAAAAAAGGCCAGGTGTTGAATAATTTACTTCCTGCATATTCAGACAAGAGCCAATTCCAAACAGAAGACAATAAATTAATCGTTGATCTTGCTCCTGCAAGGGCCCATGTGTTTGAAATTGACGCACCTGATATCGAAACAGGCGCAAAATCTGTTTATATGCAAAATATGACACCTGTTACAGGGGAGGTACAAATCCCCGCCGCATAGGTTAAGAACCTGTAATAAGCGGCTCAAAAGTTAGCAATTTTTGATATTTATGTGTTTTATATTGGTATAATAATAGTATAGATAATAAGCGTAAGGGGAATATTTGTGGATTCATTTTCATTAAAAAAAGCGCAGGGCGCAGATACAGGAAATCAGCAAGTATCATTTACCGGGCAAAAAAGCATTGTAAAAGAAACAGGTGCACAAAAATTCAGGTTTTTTGCTCCTCCTTACGATAGTGCAAAATATTCAGTGGCTCTTGAATTGGTCCCTGTTAAAGACGGCAAGGACGAAAAAGGGCAAAACACAGGCGAGCTTGTTGCAAGCGGAAAACCTGTTTTAATCAGAAATTCAATGCCCGTATTAAAATACGGCTCTTTTGATATGGACGCAAAAGATATGAACCTGCCAAGTACTGATATGGTAGGTTACAGGTTTGTTCTTATCAACAATGAAAAATTAAAACAAACAAAAGATATTGATGCTTCAAGAGAAGGCTATTTGCTTGATTCCGGTAACGTTGCAGTTGCGGGTGAAGAGAAATTTTCATACTTTTCAAAAAGACAGGGCTTTGTAAATAAAACAGGCCCGATGTACCATATTTTCCCGGATTCTTATAATGTAAAAAACGGGGATGAAGACTTTGTAAGAAACCATTTTAACAAAGCAGGCGGAAACATTCAGGGTATTATTGAAAAGTTGAATGAAAAAGACAGCGAGCTTGAATCTTATGAAATGATAATCTCTACACCGCTTTTTGGCGCGGATGATATAAGTTCTCACGGATATTGGACAATGAACCCTTATCAAATTTCAACGAACAAGGGAACTTTGGAAGATTTTAAAGAACTTCAAAATGCAATGTTTGACCACGGTAAAACATACGTTGCAGACGGTGCCTTTACATCTCAAAGCTTTGAAGGCCCGCAAGTGCAGCACGTTTTAAAATGGGGCAAACAGTCTCCTTTCTACAATTGGTTTAAAATGGACACGACAGATGCGCCAAATTCCCACATAAAGCTTGGTGTTTTGCCTGATTCAATTGTGACAAAAACAACTGACCCAAATTCTCCCGATTATAAAAAGGCAGAGCTTTTAAAAGAAAATATCGCATTCAAGGTTTTAAATCCTAAATTTATTGATGCGGATTCAAACGACAGGCTTTCTAAAACCAAGGCAAATCCTGATTATGACCCGAAAAAACCAACATATATTCAATTTTACGATAAAAGACTTGCAGGTGCCCAAGGGGATGACCTTAAAAACCTGATTACAAACTACGGAAAAACCGGCACGCCCGAAAACCGTTATGATGTAACAGAACACCAAGATTCCGTGCAGCCTTTCTATTTCGAGGTTGATCCTAATGATAACAGGTTTAAAACAAAAGGCGCAACTTTACAGCAATTAAACCAAACCGGCTATATTGCAGAAGACGGCAAGGTTAGAAAAGGTTATGATTCATTCTTCCAGTTTGATAATTTTTCAATTACAACAAAAGGTCAGTCAGGAAGCGCAACAACCTGGGATGGCAACGTCGATCTTTTGAAATTGAATATTTCAAACCCAAAATCTACACCTGAAAACATCAAAGGCAACAAACAGGTTAAAAACTATTTCTATAATCTTGCAACATATTGGACAAAAGTGACCAACGACTCTTTGATGGAACACATTGCAAAGAATGTGGGGCAAAATCCTGATGCTGCGTTTAAGAATATAGGGGATAATTATCCGCTGCTTATGAATCAAGCACTTCTTAACGATATTTATTCAAAAGCAAAAGCAGGAACTTTTAACAGCGAATTTGAAAAAGAGCTTTCAAAGAAAACGACGGAAGATGTTATAAAAAATGCGGTAACCGGATTTCCGCTTGAAAGCGTTGAATTTGCTCCGGATTTAACCGCCGTTCTTTCAACAGAATATATTACACCAAGGCCCAAAGATACAAATTCAAATGAAAGACTCTCAAAGGCAGAGCTCTTAGAGCTTGCGCCAAACGGGGTTAAAGATTTATACGAAAACCATATGCAAGGGTATTTAATTTCTGTTTTAAATAAACTTGATGCAAAAATGCCTGCGGATAAAAAGCTTTTTGAAGGCGGAAACGTTACGGGGCTTACGGATTACGGTAAAGCTGTAGCGGATATTATATCGGCTGATGTTATAAAATATGGCGTTGTAAAAGGCTTATTCCCGGATATTGATGTTAAGTTTGACAAAAACGGCACTGTGCAATATGACCCGAATTTAAAATATAAAGGGGTTGCAAGCCTTTCAATTAATGAGCCCGGTCCTGAACATGAAGCAAAAGCCGTACTTTCAAAATTGAAAAAAGGTTTTGATAAAGTTGCGGCAGAAGATAATACGGAACTTGTAAATGCTCTATATACAAGGTTTAAAGATGTTGATATGGCAGGAATTGTAACTGCAAAAGCCGTAATTGACAGAACAGGCTCCGGTTTAAACTGGCGTTTTGACGCGGCAAAAGACGTTGCAGACCTTGACCAGAGACGTGCGATGAACCCGCATATTACCTTTGAAAGCTGCTGGGACGGTGTTATAGATTTTTGGGGCGGATTTATTGAAAACATTCGTAGCGTAAACCCGGGCGCATACGTTATCGCAGAGGTTACAGACCTTTGGAGCTTCTATAACGGTTCTGATGAAGATAAAAAAAGAGACTTTGGAAAATATGTAGATCCTGATATAGCGGAAAGAATGCTGTACGACAAAACAGGTGCTACAACAGGAAGCAACTATTCCGTATTTTTTGGTTTGTTCCCCGAATTTTACGGCCAAAACTATGAACACGGTACAACAAACTGGCAGGCGAACGAACATGGTGATTTCTATGGCAGATTGTATAATACGGATTGGTTTGTAAACGGTGCCGGCCCTATGAATAAAGGGCTTGCGGATTTCTTCAGAAGCGCGTCTCCGCAGTTTATCAACCACAACCACATTTTCGTAAACAATCACGATAAACCAAGGCCGTTCCATTGTGCTGCTTTGGATATGGAACTTTTCCTGAGCGATTTAAAAACACCCGAAGCGAAGGCTGCAGCTCGTGCGGTAACCGGAAGCAGTGATTATGACCACACAAGCTCTATGGCTGTTGCCGTTGGGCAAAAATATCTTGAAATCTTTGAAAAAGGCGCAGGCGAACTTGGCATCGCACCGAATTCATCCGATATGCAGATAATCAAAAAAGCTGTTGCAGACCTTGCAATGGGTAAATATCTTGATAATGATGTGCCGGATATGCAAAGGTCTCGCGCTTTCGGTTTTTCACCCTTTGATATTACAATGAAAGAAGTAATTCTTCAGGCAAGGCATATTGCAAGAGAAAACGGTGCAAACTGGAGCCTTTCAAACAAAAGTCCGAAGGATAAAAAGCTTTCAAGGAAAGAACAGGAACTTTTGAATAAGACTTTTAACGAGTTAAAGCCTGAAATGGATAAACTTGCATCAATGTATAAGACAATGATGTTTACAGTCGGCATCCCAACACTTTTTGCAGGGGATGAAATGGCACATGGGGGCTATGAAACACCGACCAAAAACATTATGCTTGCAATCAGAAACGTTATTCACCATGAATGGCTTGAGCCGGATTCAGGCAAAGATGCCGTTAAAGATATGTATAAACAGGTGACGGCAGCCGCTAAGGTTCACAAAACCCGCGAACTTTCAGCCCTTGCGGATGGTATGCCTTTAATTGTTCCGCAGGATGACAAAAAGCGCGGCGCGCTGTTTAAATATAACGACAAGGGTTCAAAGGTTCTTGTTGTTTATTCAAGCGAAAGAATGGATAAAGACGGTATGAACAGCCAGAATCCTGCTGTGCGCAAAGCACATGCAATGGCGCCTTTAAAAAATGTTGTTGATGAGGCGGATTATATTAACCTTGGCTGCATTGACCCGCAGCGTATGGATGAAGGCGTTAAGACCTATGCCGGAAGCAACGGCGAACTTTATAAGAAAATGGAATATCAAAACGGAAAATATGTTCCTTCTAAAGAGACATATATCGTTCAGGACGGCAAATTGTATGTTGCAAAACAGCCTGACGGCGCAAGAAGTAACGTTTGGGTTCCCGACAAAACGGCTAAAATAAAGCTGGATGATATTTCAAACGCTTTTTATAAGGTTAAATAAATTTTTCTAAGACAAACCAAAGAGCCTTTGTTTTTAAAACAAAGGCTCTTTTTATTTCACATTTACAAGAGCAAAGAGGCGGCCTTCGTCAGAGCGCCAGTTGAACCAGCCTGTTTTTGTTTTGTTGTCCATTGTGATTACTTTTACAAGCATCCAATTTCCCTGAAC
>CANSKM010000019.1 GCA_947647475.1 uncultured bacterium | reverse complement strand
GGTCCGTACCGCCCATGCCGGGGATACCAACGCCTGTACCGATGTTTAAGAAAGTTTTTCCGTAAAAGTCATCTTTAATATTTGTTAAGTTCGCTTTAGCCGTTCTTGATCTGTATTTGTAATCCAAGAATGAAGCGTCGGGGAACCTTGTAGATTTTGTTCTTGTGTTTCTCATATCAAAGCCGATATCACCGTATAATTTGTAGTTATCGGTTTTAACCAACCTTCTTGAAACTGATCCAAAGAAGTTGTGAGATTTTGATTCAAGACCAAGCCATTCTAAATCGCCTGCAATGTCTGCGCCTGAATAAGAATAGCCCAAGTTCAATTTTGTTTCTTTGGTTTTTGCAATCGGGATACTGTAGAAAATACCCTGGCCGATAGAGTGCCTTGCTAAAGTTGTTGTTGAATACAACTGGTCGCCGTGGCCTGTAAGGTTATAAGAACCTGCAAAGAAGATTGCACGGTTCAAACCTGTTGTGGTTGTACCCATATCGTCCCATCTGAAGTCAAAGTCAAGAGGGAATCTGTCCCCGATGTTTAATTCCAAATCTGTAAATTCAGCGCTTTCTTCGTTATCGGTTAGTGCAACCTGGCCTTTCATATAGCCTGTTGCGTTGATTTCTCTTAAAGATTCCTGAATATCACGAACGTTTAAAAGTTTTCCTTCTTCAATATATTTATCCGTTAAGAAAGTATTTTTAAGATAACTTTGTTTTTCCCATTTGTTTCCGGTAACTTTAATGTCGCCGTATTTACCTTCCATAATCATAATGTGGATGTTACCATCCTGAACTTTTTGAGGCGGAAGGTATGCTATTGTTGAAATGTAGCCTCTTTGTTGGTAAAAATCGGTTACCATATTTGCCATACCGACTAAATCTGCAACAGAAACCTGTTGACCGATTTTTTCACAGATAAGGTTCATTAATTCTTCTTCCGTGAATGCGGTATAACCGTCAAATTTAATTGAATTTAGTTTAAATGTAACTTCTTTGTTTGGCAGTTTGTCCACTTCCTGCTTCATTTCTTTACGCATTTCGATGGATTCATCGCCACGGTGTTCTTTGCTTCTTTCCTCACGGGCTCTCATTTCATATTCTTTGAATTGTCTCAAGTTTGATTGGTCAATAACACCTGAGTCATAGTTACCCATGTTTGAAGGAACACCTTGTGGAATATCCACAGCTAAACTTGTTCCCGTTGAAATCAACATGCAAAATGCAAATAGCGGTATGCATGTTCCCAAAAATTTATTTTTCACTTTTTTACTTGTCCTTTTCATGAGAATAAATACTTCTGGTATTACTCTAATCATAATGCAATACTTACAAGACGGCAATAAACTATATTAATGATTTTTATCCTATTTTATTAAAATAGAACATATCAACTGTTCTAATAGAATATTTAAAACATCTAAAAAAATCAACATGCTAAATTTGACATTTTTGTGAAGTTTTGTAACAATTTATTTTAAAAAATAGGGGAAGTTAATACTTTAATTCCATTTATTTTTTTAGTATTATCCAATTGTTAAGTATTGCAAAGTTTTTTGTAAAGTTGGCAATTTTCCATATTTACAAGTTTTTATTATAATATACGAAAGACATCACTATAACTATATAAAATGAGCAAATTCAACAACTTTTTATCTTTGAAAGGAAATTTTAATGAAGAGTATATATATTAAAGAAAGGCTAGATATGAGTAATTTAAGCAAAAGAATTAAAGCTTCAGTAGTTCTATTCGCTTTTGCAGCTTACATGCCGATTTCATTATTGCCGTCAATCGCCGCTCCCGGCGCAGACAGCATCGGCGCAAACACAACCCCTGTTTTAGATTCTTCAATCAACGGTGGTTATGTTGGTACAAATGCAAACGATAAAAACAAATTCGATGTAAATATGGCACCCGGCCTCGGTGCAGGCGGCGTTGCACAATTCGATTGGAAAGAATTCAACGTAGGTAAAGACATCACAGTTGACTGGATTTTCAACAACCACTCTCAAACAGCTATCAACAGAGTGTTAAACACCGGTAAAATGTCTCAAATTTACGGTAAATTAACAAGCAGCTGCGCTCAAGGCGATTGCGGTGCATACAGCACAGCAGGCTCAGGCAAAGTTATCTTAATCAACCCGAACGGTATTTTATTCGGACAAGGTTCACAAGTTGACTTAAACTCTTTCACAGCTTCAACTTATGACATTTCCGGTATGAAAGATATTAAAGACGCTGTAGCTGAAGGTTACCTTGGCGGTACATTAACTCCTGATGTTCAATACACAGGCGTTAACAACTACAAATTCAACGGTAACGATGCTCTTACAGCAAACTACAAATGGGATCAAAAAATTGCATTCCTTCCCGGCACAATCGCTGCTAACGGAAACGGAACAATCGAACTTGACGGCGCAACTTTCAATGGTCCTAAATACGATGCAGCAACTAACACTTGGAAAAAAACCAATGCAAAATCAGTTGCTTTAATTTCAGACAAAATCGATATTAACGATTCAACAATTCATACATTCACATCAAACGGTACTGAAGGCAACGTTGCAAACTACGGCCAATCAGATTCAAACGTTAAATTAATCACATCAGACGGCGTTACATTTGAATATTCAAACTACGGTACTGTTCTTGAAAACGTTGAAATTAAAAACAAAGAAAACAAAGTTGCCGGTAAAGAATATGGCATCAACATTAAAAATTCACAAATCGAAAGCGGTTCAGTTCAAGCAGTAAACGGTGTTTCTGATACAAACCTCGTTATCGATAACTCAACAGTTGTTGCAGACAAACTTTACAACGGTTCATTAGGCCAAATCGCTCTTGAAAGCACAGGCGACATCGTAATTAAAAATTCACGTGTTGAAACTATTCAAGGCTATGCAAGCGACAAAAACAACACAAACTCAGCCTACAACCAACACGGTAACATCGACATTACAGCAGTTAACAACGTATTTGTTGACAACTCAAGAATTCAATCAGCTTATTCAGATAAAAACCAAGGTTTAGACAAAGCAGTTGCAGGCAACGTAAACATCGTTGCAGAAAACGGCAACGTTGAAATCACTAAAAAAGCAGGCGCAGTTAACTCTCAAGTTCCTGCTCCCAACAAAGTAGATATCGTATCAGGCGGAAACTTAAACATTTCTGCTCAAAGAGGAAACGTAATCGTTAACCTTGACGGCAACACAAAAATCCAAGCTGCAGGCTATGATAACGGCGACCTTATCATCAAAGGCGGAGATGTTTCAATCAGCAATGCTCTCCTTGGTGCAAACAATGTAGGCATCTACTCAGGTTCAATTGATACAGCAGGCAACTTAATCGGTTCAGGTGCACTTATTGTAAACAACACAGGTATCAACTCAAATAACGCATTAGACCTTATCGGATACAACACAACATTAACCGATGCAAACCTTTCTTATAACGACATTAAATTCTACAATGATTATATGGACCAATACGGACTTTTAAACAACGTAGAAATTAAAGACGGTACAACATTCTACAGCAGAACAAACGATGGCACGGAAAAAGATTTAGTTCTTGAAACAAACGGTGCTCTTATCGTTGACAACAACAAACTTCAAAGAAAAGGTGTTTCTGAAATCGCTCCTGATTCAGAAAGCAACAAACTTCAAAACCAAAAAGGTGATATCAAATTAGTTTCAACAAAAAGTTTAGTAACAGTTAGAAACAACTCAGATATCGCAACAGCAGGTTCAATCACAGTAGATGCAGCAACATCAGCAGCAGTTGGTTCTTCAAACCTTACAGCAGGCAAAGATGTTAACATCAAAGGCTCTGAAGTAACAATCGGTGACAGATGGTCAAACGGAACAACAACAATCGGTAATGCTTCAAACATCACAGCAGGAAATAACAACAACCTTGAAGCAAAATCAGGCGATGTATATATCTTATCTTCAAACGTTACAGCAGGTAACAACAATACAATCAATGCAACAGGCAGTGTAACAGTTACAAAAGCAGGTTCTAAAGACTACGGTTCTAAACTTGTTGCAGGCAACGAATCAGACATCAACGCAGGAACTTACGTTTGGGTTAACAAATCTGAAGTAACTGCAAACAACGCAAACAGATTAACCGCAAACGGTACAAACGCAGGTGATGTTGTTGAACTTCAAGGTGCAACAGTTAATTCTAACAACGAAGATGTAACAATCACTCAAAGATTAACAATGGACCTCAACAACCACTTCCACGAAGGCGCAAGAATCAACGCTAAAAGAAACATCAACTTAAACGTTCTTGGCGCAGACCAAAACATCGTAGGCGAAAGCTTTGAAGCTCTTATCTACGGCGGCAAATTAAACCTCTCTGCTGCAAACGACATTGCTCTTGAATCTCACAACGCTTGGGATATCAACAATGTAAACTTCAACGCAGGCCACGATACATTAATCACATCAACAAACGACAGAGTTTACTTAGACAATACAAACTTCACTTCTAAAAACGAAAACGTAATCTCTGCAGTAGGCAATATGCTAATCTCAAATGCAATGAATATCAACGAAGGCAAAACAACATTAACTTCAAACTCTTCAATCGCAACAGATGCTAACGGCGTAATCAACGCAAAAGGCAACAAGTTAATCGCAAATGCTGACAACGATATCAACATCACATTCACAGGCGTAAACAACACAGCAAAAGGCCTTGAAATCAACTCTAACGTTAACACTGCAAACAACAACGGCAGCGCATTAAACGGCAGAAACGTTACATTAAAAGCAAACGACGGTACAATGGCCCTTGCTAAAGTTAAAGCTGATACTTTAACAATCGTTAACCCTGAATCAACAACAATCCTTGCAGCTACAGACAACAAAGCAAACAGCAAAACTGATAACATCGCTTCAGGTGCTCCTTCAGGATATGACAACAGAGCATACATCGAAGTTAACAAGTTCGCAGGCTGGAACATGGATAACGTTGACCTTGACAAAACAGAAAGCATGCCAGGCTTCTACAACCCCGGCCAAACAGGTGAATTCCACTGGGGCTTGAGCCAAGAATACGGCAACGGCACTTACCAAAACCACTTCATCACATTCGGTGGTGACCAAAACTTCACCTTAACTTACAAGAGAGCAGGCGGCGAATGCATCCTTCCTCCCGCACCGAGCAACCCGGTAATCTCTGCACTTGATGAATCAGCTCTTGTAAGATTACCGAAACACGAACAAGGCGTAAGCGCAGTAGCTCCCGTATTAAACAACATCACAGACCCGACAGCAAACGTGATTATGGCAGCTGCAAGATTAACTCTCGATGATGAAAATGAAAGCGACGATGCTGACAAATTCTAATCGGTAAGTTAAATAAAAATCAAAAAACGCTTCCACCATTTAAAAAGGCGGAAGCGTTTTTTATTGCCCAAATTATCCGCGCCCGGATTATCCCGCAAAAATACCTCAGGGCTAATATTTATATAGGTTGTATAAATTTATCATTTTGTATAATATTAAGATTGTAAATATAATTTTAAAGACCAAAAGAGGTTTTAGATGAAATTTAAACGTTTTATAATATGTACCGTTGCCTTTATGCTTTTTGTGCAGGCTGCGCTTTACACTCCAGCAGAAGCAAAGTGCGAAGATTCAAAAAAGGTAATTAAGGCCGCAAACAAGGTAATTCAAACACCAAATGCGATAAATATCGAACATTACATTTCCGTTATGAAAAGGCGGGTTACACTTCACGGTTTTAAAAAGGACTATGAAGCACAGGCGGATGATTGCAGAAGCATTTTGTATTTTCTAAGGAAAAACAAAAGAAGCTATGAATATTCAAAATATTTTTCAATTTTAACAGACACCTATACAAAACTTGGGTTTAAAAACACACAAAATAACCGCCTTGAAATAGCAAAAAACCTTTATTTGGAAGGAAAATATTTCGCTGCGGGCTTTGAATTTTTAGAGCTTGCAGGAGAAGATTATTCGCCCGAAATTTGTTATGAATTTTTGGGGGACATTTCAACACAGTTTAATAACCCGGATTCAGCCGTTATTTTTTACAAAAAAGCGCTTGAAATCGAGCCTGAAAACTATTGTGTAACTTATAAACTCGGAAAGCTCTATAAAAACCTTAGCAAAGAAGCGGAAGCTAAAGAATATTTTGAAAAAACAATAAACCTCACTGAAGATGATGAAATTTTAAACGACATTGTAAATATTTATGAAGAAGACCTTAAAAATGCTGCAGAAAAAGGGGAGAGCGAAATTTCTTATGAGGTTTTGGGGCTTGCATACCAAAAGCTTGGCAAATATCAAAAAACGCTTGAGCTTTTTAACAAAGCAATAAACTTAAAGCCCGATGATATATTTTTAAAATATTACCTTGGAAATTTGCTTTTTGAAATGGCAGAATATGCAAACGCAATCGAGGTTTACAATTCAATCCTCTCTAAAAACCCCTATGAAACACAGATTAGGATTGCAAGGGCAAAATGTTATAAGGCAAACAACATGACAAATGCCGCAATTAAAGACTATCAGGTTGTTTTAGCACTTTACCCGAATTCAATGCAGGCTCAATATGGCCTCTATAAGATTCTTTCAGGCAAAAACCCGGATGTAATTATAAAAACTTTTTACCCTTTAAATAAAACCTTTGTCCCAAGCGCCGATTTTTACAACAACCTGGCATCAATTCTTTATCAAAAAGGAATGGTGAAAGATTCAATGACACTGTACAGAAAGGCAATTGCAAAGGCCCCAAAGGCAGAAAAAGCCTACATTCAGCTTTATAAAATTTATGAACTTGAAGGAAACAAGGCAAAGGCGTATGAACTTATCCAATCAGCGCAAAAAAACCTGCCAAACAGTGTAGAGATTAAAAAACTTTACAACGCAACAAAAGTGACTTCAACGGGCGCAAAAAACTCTGTGGCGCTTTCTTATATGGCAAACAAGGACTATGCCAAGGCGCTTAAAATCTATAACCAGATTGAACCGAAGGATGTTTCAATTTACGAATCCATTGCAATTTGTTATAAATCTTTAAAAAACCCAAAGGCTGCAATTGAAAGCCTTTCCAAGGCAATTAAACTGGACCCCGTAAATTCAGACCTTTATTATAATACGGCCCTTTTATATTTGGATTTAAACTCTAAAAAAACGGCTGAAACCTATCTTGAAAAGGCAATAGGCCTGGATAAGAAAAATTTAAAGGCAAGAAAACTTTTAAGCTATATTAAACAACAAGAGGTGGACAAAAGCCTGGATAAGGCTTACAGCCTTTACAAAAAGAAAGATTACAAAAACACGCTTGTCGAATTAGACAGAGCAGAAAAACTCTATCCGAACAATCCTGAGGTATATTATTACAAAGCCTTAACATACAAAGCCCTTTCTGATTCAAACAACGCGTATAAATTTTTTGAAAAAACTTTGTCTTATGACAGAGCCTATTACACATGCCACTTTTATATGGCAGAAATTTTAGAAAAAAGAGGCAGAGAAAAAGATGCCCTTGAAGAATATGAAAGGTTTTTGGGGGCAGAGGTTGAAGATCAGGCCATGTTAAAGAAAGCACAAAACAAAGTTATTGAGCTTGGGAAAAAATATTATTAAGAAATATAAAGATTTTTTAAGTTTTTATGTGGCATTGGCTTATGTTAAATAATGTAAAGGATTATAAAGAAAGTTAAAAGTATGAATAGCGAAAATATAACCAGAGAACAGAAAATTCAAAAAACGGCAATAATAATCCCTGCAAGGCTAAATTCTTCAAGGCTCAAAAACAAGCTTCTTCTTGTTGCAAAAGGAAAACCGGTAATTCAATGGGTATATGAAGCTGCAACCAAGGCAAAATTGGCATCTTGCGTAATTGTAGCGTGTGATAGCAAAGAAATTTATGATACGGTTCAAAGCTTTGGCGGAAACGTTGAAATGACGGCAGACACGCACAAATCAGGCTCCGATAGGATAGCAGAAGTTGCAAAAAGACATCCTGAGATTGAATATATTTTAAACCTGCAGGGGGATGAACCCCAGATGAGCCCTGATGTTATAGATTCTTTGATTGATGCCCTGCACAACAGTGACGCTGACATTTCAACACTGGTTAGAAAAATAACATCAAAAGAGCAGATTGAAAGCCCAAACTGTGTAAAATGCGTGTTTACAAAGGATAATTTTGCGCTTTATTTTTCAAGATATCCTATTCCATACCCGAGAAACGAAGAAGAGGCTAAATATTTTGCCCACATTGGGATGTATGCGTATAAAAAAGAGAGCCTTTTAAAGATGACATCGCTTCCTATGGCAATGATTGAAAAAACAGAATCCTTAGAGCAGCTGCGTGCGCTTTATAACGGCATGACAATAAAGATTATTCAGACAAACTTAAATCCTGTAGGGATTGATACCATACAGGATTTTGAAAAGTTTAAAAATATTGTTGAGGGCTAAAATTAATAAATTGAAAGCCCGAAATTTATAGTAAAAACTAGTTATTTGTTGACTCATCAAGGTTACAAGAACCTGCTGTGGTTTCTGTGCCTGCTGTCCAGGTTCCGCCAAAGGATTCGCAAGCTTTCTTTTGAACATCATCCGTACCGGAATTTACGGTGTCTGCGGATTTTTTCATTGTGTTTGCCATATTTTGGCCCAACAATTGAAGCGCTGTTACTGCAATAACCGTAACCATTGCAAGGATAAGAGCGTATTCAATCAAGCTTTGCGCCTTAGATTTTTTATCGTTCAATTTTTTAATTAATTTCATAAAAGGGTAACCTCATGCCATTACTAATCAAATATTACTATATATCCGATTATAAGTAAATATTTTACGATTTTTTTACATTATTGTGACTATTATTTTATATTCCACAATTTTTTTATTCGTATCTTACTTTACATATTCCGTATTATTTATTCATATCTGATGCCGGCAGCTTCAAGACGCCTAAAAGCTTCTTCAAGCTTTTTGGTGGGCTGCACGATAGAAACCCTGAAATGGTCATCTGAATAATCCCCAAAGGCAATGCCCGGCGTGAAAACAACTCCTGTCTTATCAAGAACCATTTTGCACCATTCTTTTGATGTGTAGCCTTTTGGAATTTTGAGCCAGAAATACATCGTGGCAGAGCTTCTTTTCATAGTCCAGCCAAGCTTGTTAAAGCCTTTTGCGGTAATTTCGCGGCGTGAATTATATTTATCCATAATTTCTTTAACATATTTATAATCCACGTTTAAGGCTGCAATGCAGGCATCCTGAACGATTGTGGATGTGCCGTAATCAAGGTTTGATTTCATTGCATAAATTACATCGATAAATTCTTTTTTACCGCAAACAAAACCTGCTCTCCAGCCTGCCATATTAAATGTTTTAGAGAAGCTGTGAAATTCAACGGCGATTTCTTTTGCGCCGCGGATTTTGAAAATGCTTGTCGGGCGGTAATCATCATAGCAAACTTCGCCGTATGCAAGGTCTGAAACAAGAAGAATTTCATATTTTCTGCAAAAATCTACCACTTTTTCCAAAAATTCAACCGGGGCAACAGCGCCTGTCGGGTTGTTCGGGTAGTTTATAATAAAAACTTTAGCCCTTTTTGCAACATCTTCAGGAATTGTGTCCAAATCCGGAAGATAATCGTTTTCATCGGTCAAGGGAACATGGTAAACTTCCCCGCCTGCAACCCAGGTGCCGCGTGATAAAACAGGATAATAAGGGTCCGGAACGATGTTGATATCTCCGGGGTCTGTAAATGCCATAGCAACGTTTGCAAGACCTTCTTTTGCACCGATTAAGGTTTGGATTTCTGTCATCGGGTCAATATCAACGTCATATCTTTTTTTCATCCATTTTGCAATTTCTTCCCTGAATTCTTTTTTGCCTCTAAAGCTTGGATAGCCGTGGCTTTCTGGTTTTTGAATAGATTCAAGTGCAGCTTTAACAATGGGCTCCGGGGTCGCACCGTCCGGGTTTCCTATACCAAGGTCGATTAATTCCATGCCTTTTGCCCTTGCTTCTTCTTTCCATTCATCAAGCTCTGCAAAGATGTATTTTGGCAGGTTTAAAATACGTTTCGAGGGTTTAATAGTATAGGTAGCTTCCATTTTTATCTCCTTAATTCGTTTAATTGTTTTCTTAATAATTCTGTTTAATGTTCAAATAATATTTAATATAAAAAAATGAGCCTCATTTTGGTGAGGCTCATAAAGTGTTCTTTTTAAATCTACGCTTCAGATTCTTTAGCCTCATCTTCTGTTGCTTCCGCAGCAGCATCAGTCGCTGCCGCAGCTTCCGCTGCCGCAGCCGCTTGGGCGGCTTCTTCTGCTTTTTGAGCTTCAAGTTTAGCTAAAGCTTTCTTTGATAATTTTTGTTCAGATTTTTTATTGTAAACAAGGTTTCCGTTTTCATCGCAATTTTTGATTAAGTATGCAACGGTTTCAGTTGTCTGAGCACCTTTTTTAACCCAGCTTTCTGCACTTGCCTTGTCTAATTTCATTTCTTTTGTTTTAGGGTTGTAATATCCAAGCTCTTCAATAGGAGCACCTTCTCTTTTTGAACGTGAATCTATTACAACTATTCTGTATGTCGGGTTTTTCTTATATCCTAGTCTTTTAAGTCTAATCTTAACCACTTTTGTTCGTCTTTCTTTTACTTTCTTTACTACTTAACTGCTTAATTAAAATGAAACCACAAAGATATTTTAAAATCAAGCATTTTTAGTCCGCCTAAAAGCAAAAATAATCATTAAAGAAACAGTGTTTGTTAATGTTTAATTCTTGGGCGGAGCCGTTTAAATAGTTTGTAAGCTTCATTTTTGCCGTATTTGCCTTAATTACCGTGTTAAAACCGTAATCAATAAACAATTGTCCGCGAGATTCGCCGTAATCCAATAAAAGGTCATAAATTGTGCTGCCGTCTTCCGCTGTTCTGCTTTTTACAAAAACATCGATGATGCCGCCAGCATCAAAACGGGCGATTTTATAGGGCACAGGGTCAATGACGCTGCTTTTTGAAATCGTACACATATTATCTGATTTTGTACAATCAATATCAATATCATAACCAAATATGTTAAATGCTGCCCAAAAACCAAGAGCGACAAGTATTACAACCGCAATTTTTACGCGTTTTAAGGCAAGATAATCCAAAAAGAATTTTCTTTTTCTTCTTTTTTTGTCTGCTCTTTCAATTAATTGTTCCAAATATTCTTTTTCCATAATTAAAAAGGAAATCCTCCGTTATTCTTCATTCTGGCCATCAAATTTGCTTTTTGCTTTGCCTTGGAGCCTTTAAAACTGTTTTTCAACTCTCCAAAACCTCTCATCATCTTTCTTGTGGCATCAAACTGCCCCAAAAAAGCATTCAGCTCGTTAAGGCTCACCCCTGCACCTTTTGCAATCCTTTTTTTCCTGCTTGAATTTAAAATATCAGGGTTTTGGCGCTCTTCTTTGGTCATAGAGCTTATCATAACTTCAATTTTTTTAAACTGCTTTTCCCCTTCATGGGAAATTTTTTGCCTGTCATCTTTTTTAAGCCCGGGGATTGGGAGCATGCCAAGAAGATTATCCAAAGACCCGAACATTTTCATCTGGTTTTGAATTTTTAAAAAATCATCAAAAGAAAACTTGTTTTTCAGCATGCTAAGTTCAAGTTCTTTTGCCTGTTTTTCATCAAACGCTTCCTGGGCTTTTTCAACAAGGCTTACAATATCGCCCATGCCAAGAATTCTGTTTGCCATTCTGTCGGGGTGAAAATCTTCAAGGGGGGAAATTTTCTCGCCCGTGCCGATTAATTTAATCGGCTTTCCTGTTGAATATACAACACTCAAGGCGCAGCCGCCGCGGCTGTCCCCGTCAAGCTTTGTTAAAATTACACCCGTAATTTCAAGCTGCTCATCAAAGTTTTTGGCAATTCCTATAGCTTCTTGCCCTGTCATAGAGTCAATTACAAGAAGTTTTTCATTAATTTTAAAAGTTTTATCCAAAATTAAAAGCTCTGCCATCATATCGGTGTCAATTTGGAGCCTTCCTGCCGTATCGAAAATTAAAACCGTGTGGTTATTTTCTTTTGCAAATTCAAGAGCTTTTTTTGCAATGTTTGTAACATCTTTTGAATCTTCAAGGCTGAAAAAATCCACCCCTGTTTCTTTTGCAAGGGTTTTAAGCTGGGCAATTGCAGCAGGCCTATAGACATCCATTGCAACCAAAAGCGGCTTTTTGCCTTCTTTTTTAAGCTTTAGGGCTAATTTTGCACTGCTTGTCGTTTTTCCGCTTCCCTGAAGACCGAGCATCATTATAATGCTTGGGTTAGAATCAAGCTTTAAGGGCGAATTCTTTTCCCCAAGAAGATTTATAAGTTCATCCGATACAATTTTAATCAGCATCTCGCCCGGTTTTACGCTTCGTAAAACATCGGCACCTTCTGCCTTTTCTTTTATTTTTGAAATGAAAGATTTAACAACATTTAAAGAAACATCCGATGCCAAAAGTGCACGGCGGATTTCCCTCAGGGCATCTGCCATATTTTCTTCGGTTAATGTGGCAGAAGATGAGGTTTTATGAATAATTTCCTGCAATCTCTCAGATAGGTTATCAAACATATAGAAAAATTATACACGATAAATCTTTAATTTTAAATAAATATTATGGTGGATTATAAAGAATATGGCCACACCTTATTTTTTGTTCCCTTGTCCCAAAACTTATCTCAAAACTTATTTCAAAGTTTATCCCAAGGTCATAAATTTATTAAAATTGTTTTGAGGCGCACCCGGCCCCTGTGCAACACTTTTTGAAAACGCATCCCAAACATTTCCCTGCCCTTCGGGAGTTATTTGGTTGTTTTCAGGGGTTTTTGCCGCCTTTTCTTTTTTTGGCTGCATAATATCAAACAATTTTGTAATGAGCGCGATTATAACGGCAAAAGAAATTGCCTTACCCATAAGATTAACAGAGCTTGCAATTTTAGCCTGTGTTTTTGCCGACGTTAAAATTTCATCCCCCGCAGGCGCTTCTTTTATAAACTTTTTAATGCTTTCAATGAATGTATTTCTTGCGTTTAGAATATTTTCCATTGCAGAAGACTTTGCAACATCCCCGATTTCGCTTGTGTTTTTGTTTATTGCCTGGGTAATTTTTAGCAAAGTGTCTGTTTTTAAAGATTCAAGCGCACCTGAATTTGATGCAACATCTGCAGGAATTTCTGCAATGTCAACTCCTGTACCTTTCAGAGTTTCAGAAAGTTCTGAAAGTGTGCTTTTTATTGTTTCATCATCTAAAGCTTTCGCAAGTTCCAGCTGTGCGGATAATAACGCTTCTTTTATTTTAATATTTGAATACCCTTCCTGCGCTTTTAAGATTTCTTTTGCCATATTAAAAGGCTCGCTTGCATTTTTTAAATTTTCAGGCAAAGTATCATTTTCTTTTGCAGCATCAAGAATTGTATCGTGGAGGCTTGCTGCCACAAGCTCTGTATTATCAAAAGGAAGCAAGGACACGACCCCGCCTGACACAGCGCCAACTGCAACCCCGCCTGCGACAGTTTTTCCGATATCAACCACAGAATTTAAAAGGCCGCCTTTTTTCTCCGGTACAGGGTTTGAAGAAGTGCTCGCGCTTTGCGGAATATTTTGCACAGGGTTTTGTGCAGGATATTGAGGCATTGCAGGCGCCATAGACATTACAGGCATTGTGGGAATTGCAGGAATTGAGGGCATTACTGGCATTGCAGGCGCCGCAAATTTTGGCGGATTATTTTGCATCTGCATTGCATTTATCGGTGTTTGAAAATTATTATAAACCGGGCCGGGCGCTACTGTCTGCATATTTATTAAGCCTTTATTTTTTTAACCTTCTACTTTGTTAAAACCTGTAACATTAATTATTGTCAGCTTTCGTTTAATATTGTTAAGATTTCATCAAAATTGTAACAATCTTCAATTATATGAAAAACAGGTG
>CANSKM010000018.1 GCA_947647475.1 uncultured bacterium | reverse complement strand
CCCTCGCCGAAAGGCAGAGGGAGTTTTTTAAAATTTATTCTTCTATATTAAATAATTTTGTGGCGTTGTCGTGGAAAATGCCGTTTAAAATTTCGTTGTAATTTTCGGGGTAATTTCTTTTTATAAAATTTTGAAGCGAATCGACAGACATTTCATACGCTTCAAATGCGCTTTTGCCGCCTTCCGGATTTTCTCCAAAACACCCAAGGGGGGTATCTGTTGCAAATAAAATCTTATCGAGAGCATTATATTTAAGCGCAACATCCACCACTTTTTTAACGGAGGGCTTTTCGTATGAAGGAAGGCCGTTTTCCCAATCTACCCAGCTCAAATCAACGTATAAATTTGCATCATTATTTTTCAAAGATTCTTCAAAAACATCTATTGCCTTTTGGTGGCAAAAAGCGCCGCCTGCGCCCATGTGCGCCAAAATAACAGGAACGTCCGGAAATTTCTTTGCAAGACGATAAATTGCATCGACATCTGAAACCCCTTCTCCTTCAGAGTGGAACATGCAGGGGAAATTCTTTTTGCTTGCAAGTTTCATATAGGGTTCATATTTTTTATCATCTGCGGGTAAATTCATGGCTTCAGGGTGAAATTTAAAGCCTGCAAAGCTTTTTGGATATTTTTCAAGCAACTTTTCAATATCTTTTGTATCGCCATCTGTCTTATCCGGCCTGCAGACCGCAAGAGGGATATAAAAAGGGTCATCCTCAATGGTTTTTAGAAAATCTTCGTTTCCAAAGAATTCGCCCTTATAATATTCTTCAGACATTACATCTAAATCTGAAACAAGCATAGAATCAAGCTTTTCAGCATTTTTTACAAACGTATCGGCTTCTAAATCTGCATTTATGTTTTTAAAAGGTGCTCTAAAGTCATCTGTTGTGTCTTTGCCGTAATAATGACCCGGCTTACTCGCTTTATACCAGTGTCCAAGGTGAACATGGGTATCTATTATGCCTTTAAAAGGAATGTTTTGAACTGAATTTATAATCATTTTGAACCTGTTTACTCCCAAATTTTTACTAAAATTCTGCTCGCAAATATATTAAAACCCGAAAAAACTTTTTCTTTCGGGTCCTTTAAAATAAAATTTACAAATAGGATTAATACACCGCGCTGAAGGCTTAATACACCGTATTAAAAATTCTGTCGCCGGCATCGCCAAGCCCCGGAACGATGTAGCCTTTTTCGTTCAATTTTTCATCAATTTTTGAAGTTACGATTTTTAAATCCGGATAGGCCGTGCTTAGCCTTTCAATTCCTTGTGGGGCGGAAATTAAGCTTACAAAAACCATATTCTCTTCAGGGATTTTTTGTTTGATAAAGTTATGAACGGCATCATAGCCTGAGTTTCCGGTTGCAAGCATTGGGTCTAAAATGAATACAAAAGTTTTTTTCGGGTCTTTTAATTTGCCCTTCATTTTGTTGTAATACCAAATGGGTTCAAGCGTTTCCTCGTTTCGATACATCCCAAGGTGGTGTATGCGGCAGAAGGGAAGAATTTCCTGGGCAACATCCGAAAAGACAAGCCCTGCGCGCAAAATGGGCGAAACTATAATTTCAATTTCAGGGTCCACAACGGGTGAATTTGTACCGCAAATCGGAGTTTCAACGGGCATATCCACCGTCGGCAAAAACTTTGTACCTTCAAAGAAAAGTGCATAAGAAATTCTTTTAAGGGCGTGGTTAAATTTTTCCGTATCCGTGTTTTTATCCCTTAAAATTGTTAAATTGTGCGCCACAATCGGGTGATTTACAACAAAAACATTTTTATTCATCTTTTTACCTTCCAGGCTCGACTTTTTTCCCCATTATAATTGTAAAAAAATTGTTAGTAAATAATTTTGTAGTATAATTATTTTAAAAATTGTCTTAAAAATGTAAAGAGGGTATTGATGGTGTTTGACTTTAACTCTGATTTAGCACAGGAATACGGAATTTATAAGAACGAAAAGGCTTATGATATTGCAAAATATATGAGCTCTGTTAATATTTCCGCAGGTTTTCACGCGGGAGACCCTTTGAGCATTAAAAAAGCGCTTGAATTTGCAAAAGAAAACAACCTTGCTGTGGGCGCGCACATCGGCTATCCTGATATTTCAGGCTTTGGCTATAGAAATATGGAAATGGACAAAGAAGAAATTGAAGCGGTAGTAATTTACCAGCTGAGCGCGATTTCATCTTTTGCAAATACTTTAAATGTTGAAATAGAACACGTTAGATGCCATGGGGCAATGTATGAAAAATTGAATACGGATGCGGCTTTTGCACTTGCTGTTGCAGGGGCTGTGAAGAAATTTAACCCCTGGCTGAATTTAATTGTGGGAAACCCCGAAACAAAAGAATTAATTCAAAAGGAAGTTGGCATAAACTGTACATTTGAAGCGGCTTTTGGGGATAATATGTCCGTAAGACAATTAAGAGAGATGCCCATTCAGCCTGAAACCATTCATTTTACTGATTTAGAGAATGCAAAAAGGGCGTATGATGTTATAAAACCAAGCCCCATAAACTATAACAGGGTAAAAGAACAAATATAAACTACCGGAGGATTTTAAGTTTAAGCTATGAAGTTTTTAAATTCTAAAGTAAAGATGCCAAAAGATGCTATCTGGCTTGTGCCCGGGCTTCGCATTAAAAGATGGTTTGCATTGATTGTTTTAGGCTCTGTTCTTGCGGCTATCGGTATCACGCTTGTTTTCAGACTTGAACCTATTTATTTTATAGTATCAACCGCAAAAAAAATCTTCCATGTTGTTCCTGCAGAGCTTGCAGGGCTTGTGTTTATCGGTTTTGGCGCGTATATTTTTATCCAGGCCTGGAAAAAAACAAATTTTTCTATGCTTGATTTAAACGGCTCAAGAAACCAAAAGACAATGGGCGAAACGCTATACCGCAAAATGAAATTGAACCACGGCCCAAAAATTGTTGCAATCGGGGGCGGCACAGGCCTTTCCACGATGCTTAAAGGGATTAAAAAAATAACAAATAATATAACGGCAATTGTAACCGTGGGCGATGATGGCGGCTCATCAGGCCGTTTGCGTGAAGAAATGGGCATTTTGCCGCCCGGAGATATCAGAAACTGTATTGCAGCCTTAGCAGACGATGATGATATTGTGACACAGCTTTTCCAATACAGGTTTAAAACAGGCGAAGGCCTTGAAGGACACAGCTTTGGAAACCTGTTTATTACTGCAATGACAGCTATTTGCGGCGATATGATAACCGCAATTAAAGAATCTTCAAAGGTTTTGCTTATAAGAGGAAAGGTAATTCCCGCAACAACGGACGATATGCGCCTTATTGCAAGGATGGAAGACGGCTCTTTTGTTAAAGGAGAAAGCCAAATTCCAGAATCAGGCAAAAAGATAATCGAATTATCCTGCGAACCCAATGTTTGTAAGCCTTCAAACGAAGTAATCGAAGCCATAAACAATGCTGATTTAATAATTTTGGGCCCCGGCAGCCTTTATACATCAATCATTCCAAACCTTCTTGTAGAGGGGATTTCAAAGGCAATTCAAGATGCAAGGGCAAAGAAAATTTATGTTTGCAACATTATGACCCAGCCCGGCGAAACCGATAACTACAGCGCCTCAGACCACATTAAAGCGCTTTTTGACCATATGAGAAAAAATGGTGCCTGCGGGTGTGAATCTGACGGTAAAAATTCTGATAAACCCCTGTTTGATGCGGTTTTAATTAATAATCAGCTGCCAAACAACCTGGCTAAAAAATATGAAGAAAAAGACTCGCTTCCTGTTGAAATCGATACGGCGGAAATTAAGAAATTGGGGCTTGAAATTGTGACCTCAAAACTCATCCAGGACAACAAAGAAGGCCTTGTAAGGCATTCTCCCGCACGTCTTGCAAGAAGCATTTACTATTGGTATAAAAAATCTGCCAAAAGAAGCAACAGCACAAAGGTTTCAGCAAATTCGGATAAATAAAATCCGGAGACAAAAAAATGAAAAAAACTGTAAGAAAAATTCAAAAATTTAAGCTTGAAAATAAAAAAATTACTGCATTAACGGCCTACGATTACCCCACAGCCAAGTTTTTGGATATGGCGGGGCTTGATATTATTCTTGTCGGCGATTCGGTTGCAAATGTGGTTTTAGGGTATGACAGCACTACCAAAATTTCTATGGATGAAATGGAAATTTTTATAAAAGCCGTATCGCGCGGGGCAAAAGAGGCCTTAATTGTAGGTGATATGCCTTTTTTAAGCTATAACATATCAGAGGAACTTGCAATTGAAAACGCAGGCAGGTTCATTAAAGCGGGTGCCGATGCCGTGAAAATTGAGGGCGGAAGCGAATATATAATAAAATCAACTAAAAGGCTCACGGAAGCGGGCATTCCCGTTATGGCACACCTTGGTTTTACGCCGCAATATATAAATACAATCGGTGGAAACTTAATTCAAGGCAAAAGCTTTGAAACGACGGTAAAAATTTTAGAGGCCGCAAAAAAGCTTGAAGAGGCGGGCGCTTTTTATATCGTACTTGAAATGGTTCCAAAGGAAAGTGCAGAGTATATTTCAAAAAACCTTAAAATGCCAACGATTGGAATCGGGGCAGGAAACGCTTGTGACGGGCAGATTTTGGTTATAAATGATTTAATCGGAAAGTTTGATGATTATTCGCCAAAGTTTGCAAGAAAATATTTTGATTCAAAAGAGATGATTTTGGATGTTGCAAAAAGGTATATTGAAGATGTAGAGGGCGGAAATTTCCCAAACGAGGCGGAAAGTTTTTGCCTTGATGTAGAGGAGTTTAAAAAACTTGAAAATCATAAACAGTGTTAGTGAATTAAGGAATGAAATAAAAAGCCTTAAAGCAAGCAAGGGCGGCTTAAAGGATGTGAAAACCGGCCTTGTTCCAACGATGGGAGCCTTGCATGGCGGGCATTTAAGCCTCATTGAAAAATGCAGGAGCGAAAATGAAATTGTTGTTGTGAGTGTTTTTGTGAACCCGACACAGTTTGGCCCGAATGAAGATTATGATAAATATCCAAGGACGCTTGAAGCGGACTCTAAGCTTTGTGAAAAAGCAGGTGTGGACTTTGTTTTTGCACCCTCTCCAAGAGATATTTACGATGAATATTATTTTACCCACAAAGAAACAACGTTAATTTGCCCGCCGTATGATGTTGTGAATAAACTTTGCGGAAAAAGCCGCCCGGGGCATTTTGACGGCGTTTGCACGATTGTGGGGAAACTTTTTAACATAACAAAATGTGATAGGGCCTATTTTGGGAAAAAAGATGCCCAGCAGCTTTTTATAATTAAAAAAATGGTAAAAGAGCTGAATTTTGATATTGAAATCATCGGCTGCCCGATTGTTCGCGAAAAAGACGGCCTTGCAATGTCAAGCAGAAACACTTATTTATCAAATGATGCAAGAAAATTGGCGCTAAATATTAGCCGCGGTTTATATAAGGCAAAAGAGCTGGCGCAAAAAGGCGTAAAAGAAGCCGATACCCTGATAGATACGGCACTTGCCTATATGGGGGGCCTTGATGTCGAATATACAGAAATCGTTTCTGTTGATACATTTGAAAAAATTGATATAATAGAACAAGGCCCATGCAAAGCTTTGATGCTTGTTGCCGCAAGGGTTGAGTCAAACGGTTCAAAAGTAAGGCTTATAGATAACATTGATTTATAAAAAATATACAAAACTGCTTGATATTATTAACACCGTTAAAGTTTTATGCACAATGGTTGCCATTTTGTATGTTTTGTATTGGTTTTTAAGGCTCTTTCATTTTGAATTTATGAAATATATAGCCCTTGTGCTTGATATTCCGGTTAATGTTTTAAGAAATTTTGTTCATCTTGAAATTACATACGGAGGCGAAATAATCGATATGCTTCCGCTTGCTGTTGCAGGGGTTTTCCAGATTTTATATTTTGTTTTTAATTATTTTGTGTCCGTTGTTGAAAAAATGGAAGAACAGCACAAGCTGAACGTTATTGCAGAAAAAAAGCTTGAAGAAAAGCTTGTGAATGAAAATTTAAAAGAAATTTTTAAAAACAAAACGATGCAATATACAAAGTTTGCAATCCTTTTAGGGCTTGAATTGAAACCTATGGTGGACCCGAACATTGCAGATAACGGGAAAAATTTAAAAGAGCTTACTATAAAAGAATATGCAAACATTGCAGCCAAAATGAGGCAGAAATATACGGCCTGCAAGGCTATTGCCCCCGGTAAATTGTTTATTGTTTATAATAACTTTGCGCTTTTTGACGATTTTTTCACAGACATTTTAAAAGAGGTGAAGGAACTGAGCAGGGCAAATTCCGAAAAACAGATTACAACAAACTTTATTTTTGTAATTGATGCCTTAAAAGAAAGTGACAAGGTTTCAGCCACGCTTGATTTAATGGAAAAAATTTCAACTTTTCAATACATTAACAAAGCCGTTACCACAAGCGGGTTTAGTGTTAGATATAAATTAAACAGTCAGAATAAATATAATCTTGAAACAATGGGAATTTCAAGGTTTTTTGAAAAGGTGCCTGCAAACATTCAAGGGCACGTTGAAGATATTCAAAGAAGCGTGGATTTTGAACTTTTTTGCCTTAAAAGTTCAAAACACAAGTAGTCTAGAACATAAGCAGCCCAAAGCTTTAAAATTCGTGTGCAAGCCTTAAAACGCAGGGGTGATGTCGTTAAAAATTATTTGCTTTCCTGCTGCTGTGTTATCAGCTTTAACTGTCTTATAGAGCGATTTTACAAGAATTTTAGACTTTTTATAACATTTAAAATCATAGCTTTGAAGAACATCCAAAAGCACGTTATAGTTTGAAAAACAGCCCCTAACCCGGACATATAAGGTCCAGCCCGGACTTCTTTTTGAAATTTCCGATTTTACAAATTTTAAAACATCGAAGAAATAGGCCTCATAAGCATTTGAGAGCACAACATCCAAAATAAAATCTTTGTTATTTCCGCTTGAAATTGTAAAATACCCAAAAAGTTTTTTATTTTGCGTGTTTTCAAGCACATATTTAAACACGATTTTGCTTTTTAAACCCACAAAAACGTTGTCTTTAAAGCATTCCTCGTTCATTTCAAAAACGGGAAGAAGATATGAGCTTATTTCGTTGTTTACAAGCTCCGAAATTTTGGCACTTTCCGTGTTTTTGGAAAACCTTATGAATTCAAAACTTGTGTCTTTTTGATATTGAAAATCCGATTTTTTAATTTTAAAAAGGTATTCATCCGCCAAAACCCTGAATTTACAGACATCAGACAAAAGCTTTAACATTTTATCATCTGTCTCATCCACAACAACAGAGAAGGATTCAGCCCCTTTTGCAAGAAATTTGTTCACAACATAATTTATCAAAAGCTCGCCATATTCAAGCGAATTTTCTTCAAGAAAAAGGCTTGAAATCTTCAGCCTGTTTTTGTTGTAATCGTCCTTTTCAAGGGTAATAAGGCCGTATGCCTTTCCGTTATCAAGCGCAACGTAAGATTCTTTTACAAACTTCATTTTAAATGGCAGCAAATAACTTATAACATCCAAAGGAAAAGGCGGAAAGCCCTCGGGGTTATATTCAAAATTCAAAAATGAGGTTAAGTTTTTAAGCCTGTCTTTAGAGCAAAAAACAAGATTTTTAATAATCGCCATAAGATAATAATATCATATTACACAAGTGTTTTTTAAAAAATAATTACCATATTTTTTAAAAAACGACAAACCAAAATTTTAAGATTCCGCATCGGTATTTTTAGGATGCCATTTTTGAAGATTATCTACGGCACCTTGGGCCCATTTACGGAAATCTTTAAATTTGCCATCCATTGTACTTCCAAAGGAGACAAGAGCTTTTCTTGCCGCACGCAGAGGGGGCTTTAGAAAATTAAAAGGAGCAGCTTCAACAACTTTCTTTGCATTTATTGTATCAAGAGTCCTTCCTAAAGCAGGTGCACCGGCAAAAAGCCCCGCAGCAAGAGCGCTTAGGGCAAGCACGCTAAAAAGAACGATATGGCTTTTTTTCTTTTTGGGGGTTTCATTTTGAATATCGACTGAAGAAGAACCGCCCGGGGTTTGAATTTGAGGGTTTTGCTGCACCGGAGGCTGGATAGGGGGCTGCGTCGGTGTTGCAGCGGGTGTTTGGGCAGAAGGATTTACTGTCGCAGGTCTTATAAACAAATTTTTATATACGCCCGTCGGCTGCATAACGCTTGTCAAAATTGCCCCTTTCTTTAGCCGATTAATTTCCTACTCTTATAAAGCCAAAAGAAGAAAATAATTGTTGAAAAAAGGGTAAAAAATTGTCTTTGTTAACAAAATTTTACAAACTTGTTCAGGCCAAACGAAAATACAAACAGATTTTTACTCTTCAGAAGCTTCCTCTGCTTTTTTAGCGGCTGCATTTTTGTATTCTTCAGGCGCATCTTCTCTTTCCTGGTTCCATCTTTCCAGGCCAAGCTGTTTTCTGACTAAGCCGATGCCCACATGTACGCGCCACTCATCCATTTTAAGCTGCATAGCAAGGATTTTATGACACCCTATAGGGGGAAGGGGCAATAAAGGCTCATAAAGATTTTTAATCGCCATTAATTGGTCCGGTGTAAGCGCAAGCTTTCTTTTCGGGAAGCTTACCTTCGGAAGCATCATTTTTTGTCTGATTAAATTTATTCCAAAAAATACTTTTTTAGCCTCAAGCCCGATTGCTTCGCCTATAACTTCGTGTGCATCAGGGTTTGGAAGCGGAAGCATTTTTTTGTAAAGTTCTTCAATTTGAGCCAATTGTTCTTTATTAACCAAAAGCGGTTTAGACTTTTGCATAGGACGTTTTGGCCCGTTGAAGCGGTTTCCGCCCGGTCTTTGGAAGCCTCCTGGTCTTTGCCCGCCGCCTTGCGGTCTTCTTTGGAAGCCGCCCTGGGGCCTTGGTCTGTTGCCTTGGTTTTGGTTGTTATATGGTTTTTTATAATAATTGTTGTTATCAGAACCGGCAGAATAACTGCGGTACTGTTGCTGGGGAGCCTCCTGCGCAGGCGCATTCGGATCTGTTAATATCGGATTTTTGTCCGGATATAGACATGAAGGGCAGATTACCCTTTTTGGGTTTTTAGTTTCAAATTCTTTGCCGCACTTTGTGCATTTGTTAGTGTACATAAAAGGTTATCCTTCTTGGCTCAAGCATCATTCCATCAATAAGAATAAGCAAAAATGCAAATTTCTCCCTTAAAAAAATCATAAATTGAGGGTGGTTACTTGTCTATTCTATACTTAAAATTCAATTAATACAAGCTTTTTTTGGAAAATAAAATAAAAATTTAAAAAGCCCTCTTGTTTGAGGGCCTGAAATTTATGCTATAAAATTGTTTCCATACTTTAAAGAGCCAACAAAATAGCACTCTTTGAGCATTTTATTCATACTTCTGTAAACTTTTTTCTTTGGGGGAAGGCTTGCTTCTTTAATAGCGTTTGTTGTGTTTTTGTATTCTTTTGCGATGGTTTCTGTTATAAAAAAGTTGTTCATTTTGTTTACGATTAAGTCTGCGTTTGAAGTTATCATTGGCTTTTACTCTCTTTTAAAATGTCATCCTCTTATATTTTAATAAAGTATTTTGAGGAAAATTTATTGACAAAATATATTGAAAATATATAAAATCTGTTACATTTCTTTACAAAAACTGACTGCTGTGCAGCTTGTGCTTGGGATGACAAATGCCGGCTGCAGAATTTATTCCAGTTCGTATTCCCCTAAATTCAACATTTGGACGGTGTTCCAAAGGTCATCGTCACTTTCTTTATAAACCTTTATATAATTCCTCGTAAGGCCTGTATATTTACCGTTTTTGCCCTTCCTCTGGAATAAAACTTCGCTTAATTCCCCATTTTCCGCCCCAAGGGCCCTGTTTTTTTCTAAAAATTCCTTATGAAGCAAAGATGAAAGCTCAATCAGCCTTTTTGTGCGCTCTTTTTTAATGTGTTCATAAACCTGATTTTCCATAATGGCAGCAGGCGTTCCAGCCCTTTTTGAATAAGGGAAACTATGGATAAAAGAAAGTTTTGCCGCCTTCAGGGCCTCATAGGTTTCAAGAAAATCTTCTTCCGTTTCCCCGGGAAAACCTGTTATTATATCACACCCCAAAAATGGCAATTTAAAAGCCTTGTGGAGTTTTTCTATGACATTAAGCGCGTAGTCTTTGGTATAGAACCTGTTCATACCCTTTAAAGTTTTGTCGCACAAGCTTTGAAGGGATAAATGAAAATGCGGACAAAATTTTTCAGAGCGCGAAAGAAAATCTATCATCTCATCATCAAGCTCCGTTACATAAAGCGAGCCGAGGCGATACCTTGAAATCCTTGTCTTTTCGACCTCTTTCAATAAATCGAGAAGGGTTTTGTTGAATTCTTTTCCCCATTCGCCAATGTGAATTCCAACAATCACAACCTCCTTATAGCCGCTGTCTGCAAGGAAATTGATTTCGTTTATAATATTTTCAAGAGAATCGGAGCGCGAATTTCCGCGCGCATAGGGGATAATGCAGTAGGAGCAGCGGTTTGAGCAGCCTTCTTGAATTTTAATCGAGGGTCTTGTGGTTTTAAGGTTTTTTAGGGATTTATGGTGAAATTTTTCGATATCAAAAATATTTTCGACAAAAATATTTTTTTCATCACTTTTTTTTGAAACCGAATTCAAATATTTTACAATTTCAAGCTTTTCATCGTTTCCAAGGATGATATCGGCGTCAATTTTGCCTAAATCCTTTGCAGTTTGGGCAAAACAGCCGGTTAGGACAACTTTTGCGGCTGGGTTTTTTGTGCGAAGCTGTTTTATAAGATAAAGTGCCTGATTGTCCGCATGGGATGTGACAGAACAGGTATTTAAAATGTAAAAATCGCAAGCGTCAGGCGTTTTAGCCAAAATATACCCTGAATTTAAAAGTTCATCGCGGATTATCTGCCCTTCAATCTGGTTTGTTTTGCACCCTAAGGACTTTATATAAAAACTGTTTTTATTGTTTTTCAAGGCAGGCTATACTTTCAATATGGTGTGTAAACGGGAACATATCCGCGCCCTGCAGGCTTTTTAATTTGAAGCCAAGGTCGTGTAAAATTTTAACATCGCGCGCAAGCGTTGAAGGGTTGCAGCTTACATAGATAATTTTTTTTGTGAGTTTTGAAATAATTTCAAGAGCTTCTTTGTCTGAACCTTTTCTTGGGGGGTCCAGCACAACTGCATTATAGGTTTTACCTTGTTTTTGCATCTGTTTTTGAAGGGTTTTAAAAATTTCTTTTGCATCCCCCAAAAATACTTCATAATTTTCACAATTATTCAGCTTAAAATTCGCCTTGGCATCATTTACGGCACTTTCGGATTCTTCCACAAGGGTGATTTTTTTCGCCTTGTCTGATAAGAAAATTGAAATGGCGCCAACCCCGCCATAGGCATCTAAAATGTAGGAATTAGGCTCCACAAAAGCTTTCAGCGCGTCAAAAACTTTTTCTGCAGTTTTTGGGTTCACCTGGAAAAAGCTGTCTTTACTTATTTTATAGGTAAATTCCCGACAAGGCTTGCCGGGTTTTTCGCAAGGCGTGCCTTGCGTTTTATCTTCCGCAGGTTCCGCACCGTTTTCAGCGCATTCAAAAGATTTCAGCTTTTCTGTAACAAAATCTTCTCCAAAAATGAGTTCTGTCACATCCCCTGTGATTTTATTTGTTTTTTTAGGGTTAAAATTTATTAATATTCCTGAAATTTGGGGAAATTTCCCGGCCAAAGCACATGCAAATTCTTCAATTTCAGACTTTATTTTGTTAAAATATTCAAAATCTTTGTTCAAAACAAGGGTAAGAAGCATTTTCCCTTCCGCAGAGGAATAGCGAATTAAAATATGTTTTAAAAGGCCTTTGTTTGTCCTTTCAACATACCCTGACATTTTCCAGTTTTCCCTTATAAAGCCTGTGATTTCATCGATTATTTTTGGCTGAATCGGGCAGAATTTTATGTTCACAACTTCGTGGCTGTTTTCCTTGTAATACCCTGTTAAAAGGCGTTTTGAGACTTTTGTTTCGGAAACTGCGTTTTGAACCTTGCATCTGTATTCTTTTAAAACGTCTGCTTTTATAAAGGGCTTAAATTCCACGTCCTTAAAGGCATCTGAGGCGAGAGGCGAGAACATTTCTTCTAAAATTCCCTGTTTTTGACTGATTAAAAAATCGTATTCGACATTTTGAAGATTACACCCGCCGCAAGCGTTAAAAAGGGGGCAAAAGGGCTTTATTCTGTGGCTTGAAGGCTCAATAATTTCCAGAATTTTTGCTCGGATAAAATTTTTATTTATCCTTAAAACCCTTGCCTTTACTTTATCCCCGGGAACTGCGTTTTCCAAAAACACGGCCTTTCCTTCATAGTGGGAGAGAGCGGCGCCTGAATATACCAATTTTTCTGCGGTTAGCTCGATTATATCGTCCTGTTTTAATTCCATTTTAATATTTAAAATACCTGTCAAAATCTACGTCGTCAAAGGAGCAAAGAAGCCTGTAAACGGGGTCGTCTTCGTCCATTCTTTGAAAATTATATTCATCAAACTTCCAAAACTTAGGATTTATGCCGATTGAGCGGACAATTTGATGATCGTACAAAATTTTTAACTTTTTCTTTACAATGTTAAGGTCGATTTGAAGTTGTTTAGATAATTCGACAGCAGAAATCCCGTCGTCGTTAGAGCATTTTTCGGGGGTGAGAAACATAAGCTCCAAGCCGATTTTCTTTAAATCTTTATCTTCATCATCAGTGTCGTAAACATAATCGGGCATAGTATTAATTATAATACCCAAAAAACAACATTTTAATCATTTATTTTTATGAGATTGGGAGAATTTTCTTTTTATCGCGCTTTTTAGAACCAAAAAAAGCGAAAAATATTTGCATAAGAAGACTGTTGCGAAGCACTACGCATTAGACTCTCAAGCGGGTTCAAGATGTGCAACAGACCGCCCTGTCTTCGTTGCAAATATTTGAAGCGTAATAAGCAAAGCCTGAAAACAAAAATCTATGCTAAAATGTAATTATGAAAAAGATTTTGGCATACTGTTTAATATTTTTAATGGCCCAAAGTGCTGCAACAGAGACCGTGTACGCTTCAACATTCGGCACATACCAGCCTGAATATGAATACGGGCTTTTTGACGGGCTTAAATTTAACGTTTTTAACAGAAAAAAAGATGAAAAAATAATTGATGTCAAAGATGATATAGATAAAAAGGTTGAAAAAACGCCCGAATCAAAAGAAGCGCAGGATAAAAAGGATGATGACGAGTATCAGATGTATAAGTTTATGCTGGATGATACAATCGCATTTTAAGCTTTAAAATCCCGTTATCCGCTTTGCGTGCACCCTAAAACGTTAAATTGCGCAAAAACAAACGACCGAACCAAGCATTAAAAAACCTCCCAAATGAATTCCGGGAGGTTTTAAATTTATTTGCCACCTTCAAACTATTACAGAATGTTTGAAGACAAGATGAAGTGAACTCTGCATCCTGAAGCATCTTCAGGCTTGTTTCCAATCGGAACACCGATGTAGAGGTTTCCTGATAAGTATTTTGTTAATTTCAGGATAACGCCGCCGCCTGTTGACATAATAACGTCGGAACCTTCGCCTGATTTAATGTTTCCATACCAGCCGATATCATAGAATGCGGCCAATCTGATACTGTCGTCGATGAAGTGCAATTTTTCAGGCAACATCATACGGAGGAACGGAACAGGGAACCTTACTTCGGCTGAACCTGTCATACCGTAGTCTGAAATGAAGGAGCTTTCTTCATAACCTCTAACTGAAGACATACCGCCAACAGCCATTTTTTCTGAGGGAAGAAGTGCTCTGTTTGCCCATTGGCCGCCAAGTTGGAAAATACCGGTTGACCTTAAAGGCAATACCTGTAATCTTGCAGCACTTGCGGAAACTCTAACAGCGTTGTTGTTGCCGACAGATTTATCATGTTTGCT
>CANSKM010000017.1 GCA_947647475.1 uncultured bacterium | reverse complement strand
ACCTTGTTAAATTGGTGCTGGCGAATTAAGCCCCTTGTATCTTTCCCTGCTGAACCAGCTTCACGTCTGAAACAGGGGGTGTATGCCGTCATATATTTGGGCAGCATCTCTTCATCCAAAATTTCATCCTGATAAATGTTTGTAACGGGAACTTCCGCCGTTGGGATTAAATACAAATCCTCATCAACACATTTAAACATATCTTCTTTGAATTTTGGCAATTGTCCTGTGCCTGTCATAGTCTTTGAATTTGCCATAACAGGGGGAAGAATCTCCTCGTATCCGCGCGTTCCCGTATGTGTGTCAAGGAAGAAGTTAATTATGGCGCGCTCCAGCCTTGCGCCCTTGCCTCTGTAAAGAGTGAATCTTGTGTGGGCAAGCTTTACTCCGCGTTCAAAATCAAGCATATTTAATTCGGGGCATAAATCCCAGTGTGCTTTAAGTTCAAAATCAGCCTTGGTGGGTTCTCCCCATCTTTTAACTTCAACGTTTGCGCTCTCATCCGCCCCGATTGGAATTTCAGGGTCCGGAGTGTTTGGGATGAACAAAAGCGCTTCTCTTTGCTTTGTGTCAAGCTCATTGAGCTCTTCTTCAAGCTTTTTCACATCCTCCCCAAGCTGTCTGATTTCAGCCTGAATTTCGGTTGTGTCAATGCCTTCTTTTTTCATTGCACCGATTTTATTAGATTCCTGCTTTCTTTTGGCACGAAGCTCGTCTGCCTGGAACTGGATTTTTCTTCTTTCGTTATCAATCTCTAAAACCGCATCTACAGAAAGGTTTGGGTTTCTTCTTTTTAAAAGCTCATTGATTTTTTCAGGATTTTCCCTGATTAATTTAATGTCAAGCATTGTCCTCTTCCTTATTTACTATTTTTTCTATATAAGTTCTCAATTCCTTTATTTGCTTTGGTTTCAGGGGTTTGAACTGCCCCTTTTTAAGCCCGGAAAGCTCAATTGTTGCGTGGCGAATTCTTTTTAAAGACACAACGTTATGTCCCAAAAACTCAACCATTCTGCGAATTTGGCGGTTCATTCCCTGGTATAGTGTCATCTCTAAAAGACTTTCTTTGTTTGAGGCTTCAAGAAGCTCCACATCCGCGTATGCAACCTTTCCTTTTTCAATTTCAATGCCGCCTGCGAGGGTTTCAAGCTCAGCCTTTGTTAATTTTGCATCGACCGTAACCCGATAAACCTTTGATACCTTGATTGAAGGATGGGTAAGGTCGTAAATTAAATCTCCGTCGTTTGTAAGGATTATAAGCCCTGAAGAGTCTTTATCGAGCCTGCCTACGGGTTTCATAGAATGCATAGCATCCGGAAGCAGGTCATAGATTGTCTTTCGGCCTTTTTCATCAGAAGCTGTGGTGATGTAGCCTGCGGGCTTGTAAAACCTGAAATATTCAAACTTTTGTCCCCGAACAAGCTTATCGTCCACATATACTTTGTCTTTGCGGCGAATTTCAAAGCCAAGCATTGTAACAACTTCGCCGTTTACTTTTACTCTGCCTGCTTCGATAAGTTCGTCCGCCTTGCGCCTTGATGCGATGCCTGATTGGGCTATGTATTTATTAATCCTCATAGCCCTTATTTTAGCACAAAATGATAGAGCGTGGGTTATTTTCTTTCTTTTTGGGGGCACAAGTTCAAATCCAGGACACAGCGCACACTACGGGCATAAGTGGCAGAATTGCTATTGATAGTCCACGTGCCACCATTCAGGTATCCGTTGTAATAGTTACTGCCGTTAGGCGTGCTCGACCATACGACGTTCGGGTTGCAGCTGCCTGCAGAGCCCGGGCAGCCGCCGCTCAGATTCCTGCACTGTAAGGCGCCGTAACTTGCACTTGAATTGCCGTCACAGAGCTGCCTGTCCGTAGTTTTGGGCATAAGTTCAAATCCAGGACACAGCGCACACTACGGGCACGGGTAGGAACGTGCGAATTCTGATTGAAAGTACCACTATTCAAGTTGAAGTTATAGTAATTACTTCCATCTGCCGTACCTGACCACACATAGTTCGGGTAGCAGTTGTTATCGCTGGAGCCCGGGCAGCCACCGCTCAGATTCTGGCACTGCAAGGCGCCCTTACCTGAATAGTTGTCACAGAGCTGTCTGCAGTTCAAATCCAGGACACAGCGCACACCATAGGCTCTGGTACTTGGTAGCGAATTCACACCGAGTGTGCCACTATTCAAAACGCCATAGTAATAGTAGCCACTGCTGCTTCCTGGCGTGCTTCCCCATACTACGTTCGGCTCGCAGTTGTTATTGTTAGAGCTCGGGCAGCCGCCGCTCAGGTTGTAGCACCGCAGGGCGCCGTAACCTGAATTCTGGTCACAGAGCTGTAGTAGCTTTGCTTGGCTCTTGTGGGTATTTCATTCAAATTTGCTTTCACTGGTGTTGCCGCAAATTTAATTCGATTATCCTGTATCGCCGTCGTCGTGCTATTCGCACCGGCTTGCGCGTTTTTTCAATGTGCACCGTGTCTTATAATATGCAGGTGGTTTGGCCCGATAATATACACTTTACCGGGCGGCAGCCAAAAATAATTCAGCATAAAACCATTTTAAAATGGCCCCGCATTTGACGATTTGAATTCCCTGCTCTGCCAAAACCCGTGGGCCTTAGCACTCTTGAAGGTTTTCTTTATGTCTATAATACTCCGATTTACGCCCTTTTGGCAAATTGTAAAAGAATTTTTGCAAAAGAAAAGGGGCACGAAGGTTACAAAACGTGCCCCGAAAAGTTGTTCATCTAAAAATTGCATGAGACGGTGGGCTGGTGTGACACTGGACTGGCGTAGATTGGACACTATCCAATGAGTGCCTCATCATAACCCCACCCCCTTATATTCAAGGATTATCATGCCACGGCCTCCCTTGCCGCCAAGGCCGCCAACTTCCGTTACGACTGCTCCGCCTCCGCCGCCCCCGCCAAAGACGCCGTCCTTGCCGTTTGGGGTGGACATCGTTCCGTTACAGGTCAAGGAACCCATTAAAGCCGTGAGGTTTCCGCCGCAGCCGCCAAGCACAGGGCCGCCGATTTTGCCGTCCGTCGCCTTGATATACGCCGCAGCGCTGCCGTCTTCGTTGTCAAAAAGTTTTGTAATGTAGCCGCCGATGCCGCCGCTTGTGTCGTTTCCTGCCTGGCCTGCGGTTGCAGGGTCTGTGCGGTTTGCATAGGTTTCATCCGTTCCCGTAATATCTTTGTTGTTGCCGTCCGGAAGGGGCATTTCGGCTCCGTGTTGGTTTTTAACAAGGCCGTCATTTCCGCGTAATCCGCCGCGCGCGGTTAAGGTTTTTTCGGTTCCTGTGTTATATTTTATCGTTGTGGAGCCTCCTTTGCCGTTGTTTACGCTGTTGTCCCCGCCCGCACCGACGTTAATATCAATTTTGGTGCCGGTTTTAAGGTTTGAGATAATTTGGGTTATCATCTCTCCTGCCGTTCCGCCGCCGCCGTTTGAGCCGCCGTATTCAAAGTATATGTAACCACTTGCCCCTGCTGCGCCTATTCCAAAGGTTGTGTCGTGCTCGTCCCTGCTTCCGGCGCCCCCGCCCCCGCCTGCGCCATAGCTTGTGCCCAAGGGGGACATTCCGTTTTTAACACTGTTTCCGCCGGAGCCGCCTGAAACGACATCTCCTTTCATATTCTGGCTGTCGCCGCCTTTTCCGCCATTGCTTCTGTTTGCGTTAGTTTCAGGGAGGGCAAGCTGGCCATTTGCGCCTGCGCCCGATTGGGAATTGTATGAAATTCCCGTCCAGTTGTCTGAAAGGCTTTGAGCGCTTCCGATTGCAACGTTTGTTCTATAGCTTCCGCCGTGGGATGGGGTGGTTTCTGCCATTGAATATTGCCCGGGGAAGCCGCCCAAGGCCGTTGCCAGAGTGACACCTCTTGTAACACTTCTGATTACGGTGTCTGCGCCTGCTTTTCCGTTTGTGCCGGGAAGGGCTTGGGTGCCGCCGCCTGAACCTATTGTGAATTGGAGAACTTCACCCGGGGTGACGTCGATTTCGCCCACGACAAGCTGGCCTGCACCCCCGCCCCCTGAACCGTTTGCAGGAAGGTGAAAATCACATTGAAGATCGGGATAGGTGTAGTAAAGGCGAAGACGACCAGGCATGCCAGAGGAACCTGCTTTACTACTACTAGAAGAACCACTTCCGCCGTCACAGTAGCTTGAACTCTTCCATACAGTACTTGCGCCTATGGAGCCTGGAGTGACATCTGTATTACCAGCCCTGCCCCCATAGCCTCCCCCACCACCACCACCATCGCTGCCACCTGAATAATGTGTGCTCCCACCAGTAGCGCCAGATTTTCCATTTTGAATCATTTTATCTATAGAAGCAAATAATGGAGCATATCCATTTCCCCCAGTGCCACCACCACCTTTATAGCCACCACCACCTCCTCCTCCGCTACCATATCCACCACCAGCACCACCCCCGCCAGCACCACCATTGCCATTATCTCCACCACCTCCACCAGCACCTCCACCAATCTGGAATATTATTTTGCTTTCATCTGTCCCGGATGATGTCAAAACTGTTGTTGGACCACCACCACCGCCAGCAGCTGCGCCACCTCCAACAGCACCTCCACCTCCGCCAGCACTCCAAACCGTACCTTGTCCGTCAATACAATATGTATATCTACTGCCACCACTAGCACCATAAGCCAATATGGTACCTGTGCCACTACCACCATTACAATTAGTATTACTTTGACTTCCAGTTCCGCCTTTTCCTCCAGCAATACTATTACAACTTCCACCAGTTCCTGGTGTTGCTTTGTTGTGCCCGCCACCGCCACCACCTGCAGCACACCCTCCATTTGCTCCCACGGTGCCACATGAACCGCCGCCGCCACCGCCACCACCAACAACTATGTAAATTTTTGACAAAGTGCCTGATAATTGAATATTTTCTACATACCCGCCAGTACCACCACCACCGCCATATCCACCTTCCCATCCACCGCCGCCTCCGCCGCCGCCGCAGGCGGTGACAGAGACAGCAACGTCACCAGGGATGTAGTCGCGACCGTCGGCAACGCCTGTCCATTTTGTTGAGCCTGATGCTGCACATTTGGCGTCGAGTGCGGGGACTTTTGTTGCGGTGCTTGGAATTGTAAATTCTGTTAAGCCTTCACCAAAGTCTTTATACGTTGTTGTTTTATCATCTCCTCCACCGGGGATGGTTTCAACGCCTGTACCAAGGCCTCCACTGGCTCCGCCGCCACCGCCGCCGAGCATGAAAACACGAAGTTTTGTAACGCCCGCAGGAACTGTCCAGGTTTTGGTTTCTGTTATTTCCTGTTTGCCGTAGAAAGAGTTTCCGCCTGCTCCGCCACCGCCGATGAGGGTTACTTTCATCATCGAAACGCCTTCGGGGAGGAAAAATTCTTTGTCTTCGTCCGCTTCGCCCGTAAAGACCGTTACAAGGGCATCTTTGTCATATTGGGCTGCACCGACACCTGAAATGTTAAGTTTTGCTTCATTCATGCGTTTTGTCATGACAGGAGCAAGAGCGGCCATTAACAAAGAGGCTACCAGAAGCGCCATAAGCATTTCAACAAGAGAGAAGGCTGCTTTTTGGGCTCTCTTTTTCAGCGGCGTTGCTTTCTGGATTGCTTCGTCGCTGTCGCTTCCCTCGCAATGACGTTGCCCATTAAATGACTTCCCGTCAAACCCTCGTAATGACGGCTGTTCATTGAATGACGTTTCAAAGGAATTGTCAGGCGGTGCCTGACCTACGGAGCTCAAAGGTTGGCCGCCTGCAAAAATATTGAAATAGGGCAAGTTATTTTTATGCATTTTTTGTCCTTTCATACTATCTACAATATATTTTTTCTTAAAAAATATTATCCAACTGTATAATATACTATTGAGTAATATATTTCAAGTAGATTTTATAATATAAATAGTATTATCTTAATGGTGCTTCTTTGTCACAATAGACATAGATAAGGGGGCAAAAATGAACGATGATAAAGATCAAATGAAAAAACTGTTCGGAAAAAGGGTTCAAGAAATCAGAAAGAAAAGAGGCTTGACCCAGGAAAAGCTTGCAGAGCTTGTGGATATCGGCACGCCGAACATAAGTTATATTGAAAACGGCAAATTTTACCCTTCATACGAAACATTCATCGGCCTTTTGGAGGCATTAAAAGTGGAGCCTTCCGAGCTTTTTACGTTTGATATGAAAAAAAGCCCCGAAGAATTAAAACAAGAGATGATGGATGCGTTTAACAACGACGAAAAGCTTTTGAGGCTTGTTTATAAGCTTTATCGCGCAATTGTGGTATAAAATTAAGATTGTATTAAGGCCAAAGAAAACTGTGCTAAGATATACTTAATAGAAGAATTAGAGGGGGAATTATGATACCGATTATAGATTCAAAAAGGCAATATGCAACAATTCAAAACGAGGTTGAAAAGGAAGTAATTGATGTTATGCGAAGCGGCTCATATATTTTGGGCAAGCATAACAAGGCTTTTGAACAGGAAATGGCTGATTTTATCGGCGTTAAATATTCTGTGGCGCTGAATTCAGGAACTGATGCGCTGCATTTGGCCCTAAGGGCGCTTGATATTGGCCCCGGGGATGAAGTTATTACGGTTGCATTTACATTTGTTGCAACAACGGAAGCTATCGGTATTGTGGGCGCAAAACCTGTGTTTGTGGACATTAACCCTGATACGTTTAATATGGACCCAAATTTAATCGAAGAAAAAATTACCCCCAAAACAAAGGCTATTTTGCCGGTTCACCTTTACGGACAGCCCTGCGAAATGGATAAAATTATGGCGATAGCCAAAAAGCACAATTTATATGTTATTGAAGACTGCTGCCAGGCAATCGGCGCGGAATTTAAGGGACAAAAGGTTGGAAGCTTTGGGGACATCGGTTGTTACAGTTTTTACCCGACTAAAAACCTTGGCACAATGGGTGATGGCGGCCTTGCTGTTACAAACAGTGAAGCCCTGAAAAACAGAATGATTGCTTTAAGAAACCACGGCGGCGCTGTTCGTTATTATCACGATGAAATTGGTGTGAATTCAAGGCTGGATGAAATTCAGGCGGCAATTTTAAGGGTGAAATTAAATTATATTAACGATTGGAACAAAGCGCGCCGTGAGCACGCAGCGTTTTACAACGAGCTTTTTAAGGATGCTAAAAATATTGAAACGCCAAAAGAAATTGATGATGTTTATGCGGTTTATCACCAATATACAATTAAAGTTCCAAACAGGGACGAGGTGCACAAAATGCTGCAAGAAGCAGGTATTGGCGCGATGATTTATTATCCCGTGCCTTTGCATTTGCAAAAAGTTCATAGCTACCTTGGCCTTTCTGAAGGGCTTTTGCCGCACACTGAGCGCGATACCAAGATGGTTATGTCTCTTCCGATGTTTGCGGAAATTACGGAAGAAGAGCAGAGAACCGTTGCAAAGACTGTGGTTGAGTGTGTTGAAAAGGCGATGAGCAAAGCTGCGGTGTAGCAGGTTTTTGCGATGTGTTTTGCTTTGCGCATTTTATAACGGTATTAATTTTTTAAAGCTCCGAAGGGCAAAACTTTCGGAGCTTTTTGAATTTTATGGTGCTTTATGTTTATGGTGGCGATTTTTTTAGCGTTCGGGCGGGAATTTTCTTAGTGTTTAAGCGGGAATTTTCTTAGTGTTCGGGCGAGAGTTTTTACACCCCGATAAACATTCTGGTGTTAAGTTTTGGGTTAATTTTTAAAAGGATTTTCTTTAAAACAAAAAGGGTTAAGATTGATAAAATAATAACTGTAAAAAACCTTGAAAAGATTATAAAAAGGGACAAAAGCGGGTTTGTTTTGTATATCGGGGCAATATATGGCAGGTCAAAAACTCTGTTGAAAACATAAATCCAGTACCAATGGATGAAAAATATTCCAAAGCTGTATTTTGCAATGAAATCAAAGAATTTATTGAGTTTTTGATGTGTGATGAAAAATTGGTCGTAATGTTTTAGATATCCAAGAATAAGCATTATTAACAACATTTTTGAAATAGTTGTGCTGTGCCAGCAGCGCACCTGCAGAAGGTAGATATCAAGGGCTGTGTGCAAAACAGTTAAAAAGAGAAGCGGGTGTCTGTATTTGTAGAATTGGTCTATAAACTCTATATTTTTTGCGCAATACATTCCAAAAACAAAAATGAACATAAGGCGCAAAAACTGGATGAAGGGTAGGGCTAAATAGCTGTGGTATTCTAAGAACATATTGTTTGTATGGTAAATGTTGCCGATTGGCAAGAGTAAATTCACAACAAAAAAGAACGGCAGCATTTTGTATAAAAAATCTTTGGTTTCAAGTTTTAATAAAAGGGCTGAAGATATAAAAAAGAGTGTAATTAGCGGAATAAACCAGGTTGGCGAATTATGAATATAACCTGTGGTTAAAAGCATTGGAATTTGGATAAATTTGTTCAAGTCGTGAAAAGGATTTTGCGTGTAAGATTGGGCATAAAAACAAAGCAAAAGCCCCGGAATTGACGTGAAAAGATAGGGCAAAATTACATTTTGCCACTTTTTTAAAAGATATTTTTTATAATCAAAATTTTTGGATAAATGTTTAAACAAAAAACCTGCAATGAAGATAAAAAGCATTGTTCCGTTTGCAAGAATTCCTGTAGAAATTTTAAAATAAATATTTGATTGCATCCCGATAAGCATTGTGTGGGATGAAACAATCATAAGGATTGCAAAGGCGCGAAAAATATTTATATAGTTTAAAAAATTAGCTGAAGCCATATTTTTTGCCTAAAATCCTTATTGCAAACCTGTATTTATATGGGCGCTGGCCGATATCTCCCAAGGTGCTAGCCGATATCCCCCAAAGGCGTTAGCCTATATCCCACTTTCCGCAGGTTCCGCCCCAGCGCGCGATAAGATTACCTTTAACGTCGGTGATTTTGTGCTCTTCACCCGGTTTTAAGGGTTCAATGTCGCCTTCAACGATTGAAATAACTTCACAATTGTTTGAACAACCGTTGCAGGTGCAGGTTACAGAGTTAAAGTGCATATCCTTTGTCTGCCAGCCTTTAAATTTGGTCGCACCACCCGTGTATTGATGATGTTCCATGGCTAAAAATGCTGCGCCGATTGCCCCCATTGTCTGGTGGTTTGGCGGAACAACGATTTCACATCCTAAAGCTTCTTCAAAAGCTTTCACCATGCCTTTGTTTGTGGCAACGCCGCCCTGGAAAGTGATTGTAGGCAAAAGTTCTTTACCAAGTGCAAGGTTTGATAAATAATTGCGGACCAAAGCCTGGCAAAGCCCGTATAGCAAGTCTTCTACGGGGTATCCAAGCTGTTGTTTATGAATAAGGTCAGATTCAGCAAAAACGCCGCAACGGCCTGCAATCCTTGCAGGAGAAGCAGATTGAAGGGCGATTGTTCCAAAGTCCTCAATTTTAACGTTCAGACGGCCTGCCTGCTGGTCTAAAAAGCTTCCTGTTCCTGCAGCACAAACTGTGTTCATTGCAAAATCGGTTACAATGCCGTCTCTTAAAATGATAATTTTGCTGTCCTGTCCGCCGATTTCAAGAATAGTCTGAACACCGGGGACGATGATGCTTGCCGCAACGGCATGGGCTGTAATTTCGTTTTTAATAACATCTGCGCCCACCAAAGCACCCGCTAAGTTTCTTCCGGAGCCTGTTGTACCCACCTGGCAAACCTCATAATCGTTTGTTGATTTTGCCAAGAGCTCTTTTAAACCGTTTTGAACAGCTTTAACGGGCTGTCCTGCAGTTCTTAGCATATAGCTGTCTACATATTTTCCGTTTTCATCCACTACCGCAAGCTTTGTTGTAACAGAGCCTACATCAATTCCTAAATAAACTTTCATAATAAGTTTATTTTAGTATAAACAAAAAATTTTGGGTACAAGTAGGTTTTTCTTGCTGTAAGGATTTAAAAAATCAAGACGGAAATATTTATATGAAAAGACCGTAAAAGAGGCTCGTGCAGGGACTATTTGAATTTTTCGAGTCTTATCAAAAACGGGACCGTGTCTTTGAGTATAAATATTTCCGTCTTGATGACGCGGTGAATTTACTGCTTAGTAATTTTCGCAGAATAATTCAAAATGCTCTTGTTCATGCAGGCATGAAGGGCAGATTTTTGGTGCCTCTTTTCCGTAATGATGATACCCGCAATTGTTGCATTTCCAAATCATTTCTTTGTCTCTTTTGAAAACTTCGCCTTTTAAAATGTTTTCTTTCAGTTTTCTAAACCTTGCTTCGTGGATTTTTTCCACCTTTGTAACCTCTAAAAACGCCTTTGCAATTTCATCAAACCCTTCTTCTTTTGCAATTTTTGCAAAATTGGGATATAAAATTGTATTTTCATCGTGTTCTCCGCTTGCCGCTATTTCAAGGTTATCAGCGGTTTTATCCGAAAGTCCTATCGGGTATTCGGCATTCTCGATTTCAAGCGGTTTGTTTTCTTCTCCTAAAAATTTGAAAAACCTTTTAGCATGAGCTCTTTCGTTGTCTGCAGTTTCTAAAAATATGTTTGAAATTTGGATATAACCTTCTTTTTTGGCTGCTTTTGCATAGAAAGTATATCTCATCCTTGCCATAGATTCGCCCGCAAAGGCTTTAAGTAAATTTTCTCTTGTTTGTGTGTTTTGTAAAGATTTTGTCATAATCCCTCCTTTATTATGAGCTTAAATCTTAAAGTTTTTTAAACAATTGCCGATAGTATAAATAAGTGTGGCAATTTTTAACAAGGAACAAGGAAAAAGAAAAGAATGACAGTAGGCGGTGTAAACCCTGCAGCTTCAAGCGGCAGTATCGTAAAAACCGACGGCAGTACAGTTTCAAAAAGGCTGTATGATGCAAATAAAACCGTGCTTGACGCAAAAGCCCGTGCGGCAGAAGAAGATGAATATCAGGAATTTGTCGAAGACGATGAAACAACTGATGAAACTTCTGATGCAAAAACCACAGGCACAAGTGACGATAATTCAGGCTCTGTTAAAGAAAAGGATGACAGAGTATTGAGATATTATGAACAAATTGATTCTTTGAGGACCCAGCTTGATGATATTAACAGGCAAAGGCGTGCCCTTGTAGATAAAATGCAGGCAGGAACAAGTGCAAGCGACCTTCAAAATGAGCTTACGGCCTTAAACAATCAATCAAGCAGTATTAATAGCAATATTAACCTTATTTTTGCAACGATTATGCAGCTTGAACAGAGTATCGAAAGCGAAAACCTTGCAAATTATTCAACAAATGCAGCGAGCGGGGTTTCAAATGTTGCGGCAACAACAGGCACCAATGCCGTGACTTCTGCAACAACAGGGCTTTCAGATAATGCAAAAGTGGACACCCAAACGGGCAAAAAGCTTGCAGAAGCTGTTGTTTCCTGTATAAATACAAACGGTTCCACAACAGGCTGGTGTCTTCGCGGCGTAAACCGTGCAATGAGCAAGGTTTATGGTTACGGTTTTTCGTTTGGCTCTGCCTATCAAGCGCTTGGTGCACTTCAATCCGACAGTAATTTTGTTGAAATAACAGGCCAATATCCAAACGCATCAGACCTTAAAAACCTTCCCGCAGGGGCAATTGTTGTTTGGGGAAATAATAGTGCTCACCCGCATGGGCACATTTCAATCGCCCTTGGTGATGGTAGAGAAGCAAGCGATCATATAGCAAACCAATATACAAATTCAGGTAACGGATATCATATCTTTATGCCTAAGGAAAAATAAAGGAAAATAAAATGGCAGTAAACGGCGTAAACCCGACATCAGGAAATTCAAACGTTCAAAAGACAGACGGTGCAACTGTAAGGAAAAAACTGGCAGATGCCAATAAAACCGTGCTGGATGCTAAAGCGCAGAGTACAAATGAAAATGACCTTCAAACCCTGGACCTTGCAGAAACCGAAGGTACGGGAAAAACCGAAGGTGCAAGTAAAACCTCAAGCACTGCGCAAAGCGCTGCGAATGATATCCAAACAGCCGTAAGCAGTGCTGAAGAACAGTATAATAAAAATATTCAGCTTTATTATGAACAAATTGAAACTCTAAGGCAGCAACTACAAGACATTGATGAACAGAGGCGCAACCTTGCAATGCAATTGGCCCAAGGGGGCGATATAAGCCAGATGCAGTCTACAATGACTCAGCTTAACAATCAGAAGAACCAAATATATGACAGCATAAACACAGTCTTTTTAAATATAATGAGCCTTGAAGACAGCATTGCACAAAACAGTGCAATTGCAAACAGTGCAATAAGCCAGATAAACTCTCTTGGTGCTTCAAGTACCCTTGATAGCGGCACATCTGCAGGAGTTAATAATTCAAATTATACATTCCGTGCTAATGCAGAGGCCGAAGGAAGCGCAGTTGTGCAGTTTGCACAGCAGTTTGATGATAAAAATCAAAGCGAAATGGCACAAATTATACGTTCAAGAGGAAGTAATTTCCATGAGGGCGTTTGGTGTGCGGATTTTGTCACATTCTGCCTTAAAGAGACCTACGGCAAAGACAATGTCCCGGGGGATTTTATAAATACCTGTTCAAACACGGCAGGCTGCACATCAATTATGAACTGGTCTAAATCAAACGGAAGCTGGACGACAGACCCAAATACCTTACAGCCCGGAGATTTGGTCATCTTTGACTGGGATAATTCAGGCGATGGCGATCATGTCGGGATATTTATATCTAAAAACGCTGACGGGACAATAAATACAATCGAAGGAAACACATCAGGCGCTGCAGGCGGAAGCTGTGTTGAAAATAAAAAAAGAGCACCCGGTACAATCAGAGGCTATGTAAGGCTCTCCGGGCTTAAATAAGGCTCATCGGTAAGGTTGCCACAAAGCCTTTTTCGGTCAAATCCTGCAAAATTTTAAGACATTGGTTGTTGTCAATCTCTCTGTTGTTAATTCTGTTAAGCAAATCTTGAAAATCAAAACCCATCCATGTTTTGCAGGTTTTAAATATTTCATTGTTTTGCAAACATTTTATTCTCCAGTTTCCTTCTCCTGCTTCAGGGTTTGCCTCAACAAGTTTTTGGGCTTTTTCCTGCAGTTCCGTTATATATGCAAAAATTCCGGCAAGCTTTTTCTGTTTGTATGCAAGGCTTTCTAAATAAGAATCAGCTTTATAGCCTTCAGATAAAGCCTTGATTGATACGCCCAGTAGATTGTGCATACCTGTATTACCGCCAAGTAAACCGGCTGCTTGCTGTTCTAATCCGGTCACTGTTTCTCCTGGTAAATTCAATTTCTTGCGTATGGACTCACATACTGCCTCGTATTCTTTAAGGGCTTCAGCTGCTTTGTTTGCAATATTTGAAGCTGCGTTTCCTGCGGCTTCAGCTGTGGCTGTTGCTTTATCGGGACGCTTAACCATAACTATAGCCCCTATGCCTGCAAGGGCTAATGCTGCGATACCTCCGATTATTGCTGCAGTCTTTTTATTTATCTTTTTTGCTTCTTTATCATTTTGATTTTCCGTTTGAGCAGGGCTTTCCTTAGTTATAGCAGGATAATTTTGAAGAGGATGTGTTTGATTATTTACTGTATTTTGCAAATTGTTGATGTATAAAGAATTTACTGCAGATAAACTTTGAACTTGCATAATGTCCTTCTATTTCATTTAAGACATTTTGTATAAAACCTGTAAATAAAAAAGATTGATAAAATAAAGGTGCTTGTTTGCAAAAATTACTATCAAAAAACTGTTTTTAACGTTTAAGAGTTCTTTTTTCCGTTAAAATTATGTCGCATTTTATGTCAAATTCTTCGCTTGGCAGCGTTTCAAGCAAAAAATCATCAGGGATTATAACAATTTTTGTTGCTTTTAGGTTATTTTGCGCAAAAAATCTGTCGTAATATCCGCCGCCATAGCCAAGCCTTTGAAAGTTTTTATCCGCACAAAGTGCAGGAGTTATAACGATGTCCAGAATGCTAATATCATTTAAGGGTTTTGTTTTGGGCTCTTTAATTTTATATTTGTTTAAAACAAGCTCACATCCGCTTTTATAGGGGCAAACAAACATTTTATCTTCATTGCATACGGGAAGATAAAAATTCCTATCCTTGTTTTGAGAGGCTTC
>CANSKM010000016.1 GCA_947647475.1 uncultured bacterium | reverse complement strand
GCGTTATCATTACTCTATCAAAGCTTAGAATTCCGTCGTTAATTTTAGCCGGGATTATGTTCATTGGCGAATTGCCCATAAACGTTGCAACAAAGGTGTTTGCAGGGTAATTAAAAATTGTTTCCGGGTCTCCTGTCTGTTGAATTTTTCCTTCGTTTAAAATAACGATTTTATCGCCCATAGTGAGCGCTTCTGTTTGGTCATGGGTAACATAAATAAAGGTTGTGTTCAGTTTTTTGTGAAGTTTTTTAATCTCCGTCCTCATTTGAACGCGGAGCTTTGCATCCAAATTTGATAACGGCTCATCCATCAAAAATACTTCGGGCTCCCGAACGATTGCACGCCCCAAAGCCACGCGCTGCCTTTGCCCGCCGGATAATTCCTTCGGTTTTCTTTTAAGATAATCGTGAAGCCCTAAAATTTCAGATGCTTCCATAACCTTTTCTTCAATCTGCTTTTTGGTTAATTTGCGGAGCTTTAAGGGGAATGCGATGTTATCATACACGGTGAGATGCGGATATAGGGCATAGCTTTGAAAAACAAAAGCGATATTTCTGTCTTTTGGCTGTGTTTTGTTTGAAAGTTTTCCGCCAATGTAGATATTTCCTGTGTCTTGGGTTTCAAGGCCTGCGATAATCCTTAAAAGAGTTGATTTTCCACACCCTGAAGCGCCTACAAGCACGCAAAATTCTTTATCTTCAACGCACAGGTCTATATCAGACAAGATAGTTTTCTTGTCAAAGGATTTATTTATGCCCTCTAATTCTACTTTTGACAAATTTTTCTCCCTTTAAAAAGGTGTAAATTCAGGCGGCAGGGTGTTTTTGCTTTTGAATTTTAAAACGCCGCAGTCTAAAAACCTTATGGTATCTGCTTTTCAATCGGTACCAGAATGCATACCATAGTGCCCGCACCTGCTTTTGAATACACCCAAACATCGCCCTTGAAGTATTTTAAGTGCTTTTTCACTGCAGGATAAGTCATTTTAATTCCTATCGGCTGTTTATTTTGGGAATTATCTATAAAATACGGATTGAACACGTTTTCAAGCTGTTCAGGGGTTAAAGAAAAGCTCGTATCCTTGATTTCAAACATTGCAAACTGTTTTTTAATGTTTTCATCGGATACGTCAAACCCGTTTGCAGCAAGGAATTCAATGGGCGGGTTCCCCGCGTTAAATGTTACCGTTCCAAGGTTTGAACATTTAATTGAAATATCCAAAATATCTTTTACGACTTCTTCAATTACAATCGGGTCTAAATACGCTCCGCGAGTGGTTAAAGCGGAAAAATCATATTTAAAAATTGTTTTTCTTGCTTCAAACTTTGGTTCATAATCTTTTGCGATATTAGTTAATAAATCTACCATATCAAAAGTCTTGAAATCGTATTTATAAAGGCCCGATTCAAGCTTGAAAAAGTCGAAAATCTTTTCTAAATCAAAAGAAAGGTCCTTTGAATTTTTATTTATAATACTTACGTATTTTTCCTGTTTTTCGATTAAATGGCCGCCAATTCCTTCAAGGAGCGCTTTTGAAAACCCCGTAACAGAATCTAAAGAAGAGATAATTTCAGGTGCAATTTCAGTTAAGAACGTGTTTTTCTCATCAATTATCTTCTTTGCGATTTCATATTCGCCATTTACCATATTTTGCATTTTGTAATTTTGCGTAACATTTCTTAACGTTACGAAAACCCTGTCATTTTCAAGGTCTTTTGCTGCGGCCACTTCAACGTAAACATCTTCGTTTTTTGCCGTTTGCGCTTTTGTGATTGAGGGTCTTCCCTGTGCCACGATTTTATTTAAAAGCCCTGAGCCCCCTTGAACGTATTCGGAAAAATATTGTCCAACCATATCAAACCTTGAAAAACCGTATAGCTCAACGATTTTCAGGTTTACATCAAGAATTCTTCCGTCCATTGAAACGATAAAAATCCCGTCGGGGTATATATTAAAAAGGTCATCTTTTTTTGGTCTTGTAAAATTTGAAAAAAGGGCAAATAAATTCATGGTTTTTTCCGCCTACTCTTAATTATCACTTTTTTAATAATCTTAACATAACGGCACAAAATTTCAAATTTTTTCTGATTTTTCTTGTGTTTAACGCCATGCCAAAAGTAAAAATCATACTAAAGTTTGAAAATATTCTAACTTTCGCTTAATTCTAATGCGTTCAAAAAACGGTTATAATTTTAATGTAAAGGATGGCGATATGGCAATAATAACAAAGAAAAAGAAGGGATTTTATATCCTTAATATTCTTAACAATAATTCTGATGTAAATTTGGATGATAATCTTTTATCTGAAATTCATTCAATCGTGTCAAAAATTAAAACGGCGCGTGCCCGCGTTGCCCTGGATTTAAGCAATGTCGGAGCTATTGCATCAATCAATTTTTTAAATTTTATAAATTCAAATAACTTAAATATTTTATCTCTTTCCCCACATCTTTTAGCCTGGCTTTCTTTAGCATCCACGGGCTTTTTACCCCCTGTTTTTCTTTCTGAAGAGGATTTCATTTCAAAAAAAAGACAGCTTGTTAAAAGAAAATTTAGAATTGTTTCATAAAGAATTGTTTTCTTAAAAACTTTTTTTGCTAAAATATTGCTTGGAATATGACATCATTATCTCTAACACCAAGCAATATTTTTATGATTTTAGGGTTTCTTTTGTCCCTTTATACTTGCGTTTCAAATGATGTCATCCAAACTTTGGGAACGTTTTTATCCTGCACAAGAAGCCGCCCCGTTTGGCAAATTTGGCTTTTTACAAGCACTGTTCTTGTTGTAACCTTTGTTGTCGGCTGGATAGTGAACGATGGAGATATGGCATTTGGCCTTTTGGATAGAATTCCGCACCCTGAAACCTTTTATTGGTGGCACATTTTGCCCCCTTTAATCCTTCTATACCTTACAAAAAAAGGCATTCCCGTTGCGACCTCTTTTTTAATCATAAGCATTTTTTCATCAAATACAATAATTGGCATGATGGTTGCAAAGTCTTTCACGGGCTATGTTGCAGCCCTTGTTGTTTCACTTGTTCTATACTTTTTTATCGCAAGGCGCGTTGAAAAAATCTTCTTATATATGAAAAATAAGCCCGTTTCAAAGGCCTGGGTTGTTGCAAAATGGTGCTCTACGGCAATTCTTTGGACAGCATGGCTTTTGCAGGACGGCTCCAAAATTTTTGTATATCTTCCGCGCAAGCTCGATTTTTGGCAGATGATAGCCTGTCTCATAATCTTTTCAGGCCTTCTTTTTATAATTTGTTACAGAAGAGGGGGCGAAATTCAAAATATAATTAAGCTTAAAACAAATACCCAGGATATCCGCTCTGCAACGATTATAGACATAGTTTATGCCTGCATTTTAATCTATTTTCTAAAGCTGAATAACATCCCGATGTCTACAACCTGGGTGTTTTTGGGGGTTCTTGCGGGCCGCGAAATTGCCCTATACAACAGACTTCGCTTTATTTCGGAAAAAAAAGTTTATAAATACATCCTTAAAGATTTCACAAAAGCCATTGTGGGCCTTGTAGTCTCAATTTTGGTCGTTCTTATAATAAATTATTTTGATAAAATCTGCACCCTTGTCCAAAGCTATTTAAACCTCTAAACGCTTATTTTGCGGCCGTTTTTAACATGTTGACTTTTGGGTTTTTCTGTTAAAATGAGCTTAGGAATATGATTTCTGAAACACTCACACCAAGCAATATCTATATGATTTTGGGGTTTGTTTTGTCCCTCTACACTTGTGTTTCAAACGATGTCATCCAAACTTTGGGAACGTTTTTGTCTTCAAATCAAAACCGCCCTTTTTGGGTTCTGTGGGCTTTTTCGGGCACTGTCCTTGTTTTAACATTTGTCCTTGGGTGGTATTTGAACGATGGCGATATGTCCTTTGGCAGGCTGGCTAAAATCCCCTTTGCGGGCGAGTTTTCCTGGTATCACGTTCTTCCGCCCGTTGTAATTATTCTTTTAACGAGAAAAGGGGTCCCTGTTTCAACCACATTCTTGATTTTGAGTGTTTTTTCAACAAATACGGTCATCGGGCTGATGCTTGCAAAGTCTTTCTTTGGCTATGTTCTGGCCTTTATTTCATCTTTTATTTTATATTTTATAATCGCACGTCCCGTTGAAAAAGTTTTCTTATACACAAAAGACAGACCCGTTTCAAAACGCTGGATTGCAGCCAAATGGGGCGCTACAGCCTTTCTTTGGTCCCAGTGGCTAATGCAGGATGCGGCAAATTTATTTGTATATCTCCCGCGGAAGCTGGATTTTGGCCACATACTCCTTTCAATGCTTGTGTTTGTGCTGCTTTTGGGGGTTGTTTGCTATAGAAGGGGCGGGGAAATTCAAAGCATTTTAAAACTCAAAACAAATACACAGGATATCCGCTCTGCGACAATCATAGACTGCGTTTACGCCTGCATCTTAATGTATTTTCAGCACGCAAATAATGTGCCGATGTCCACAACCTGGGTGTTTATCGGGCTTCTGGCCGGTCGTGAAGTTGCAATGTATAACAGAATCAGGTTTTTAACCGAAAAGAAAGTTTATAAACACATCGCAAAAGACCTTTTGAAGACTGTTTTCGGGCTTTTTGTTTCAATTGTGGTCGTGCTTTTAATTAATCATTTTGACAAAGTTTACAAAATTCTGGATTATTATTTTAACCTCTAAAACCCTTGTGCTGTTTATATCTGAGGTTAAAAATTTTCTTTTGGAATAAATTCTTTCCAAAATTCAGGGTCATATTTTTTATACCCATGGCATGCGAAGGGCAAAACTCCCTCTGTGAGCTCGTATAGCCGTTTTGGCATTGTTTCAAAACTAAAAAATACAGCTTCCCTGTTTGGGGCAATTTTTAAGCTATATCTGTCTTTTAGATATCCGCAAATTACCGCATCTTCGTTCGTTCTTTCTTTTAATTTTTGAAACTCTGTTTTAAAGCGGGTTTTAACTATTAAATTTGCTAAAGTCCTTATGGGTTCTGCCTTTAGCCTGTTTATAAAACTTCCTTCTTTTTTAAGTATATTTATAAAGCTTGAAACTTTTCTTAAAGACACTCCGCCGTTTCCTGAAAACTCAACCATGGAGCTTGTTTTATCCGCTTTTTCAAATCCTTCAAACCAGGGGGCTCCGATGTAGTCAAAACCCTTTTCGCACCAGTCTTTGAGTTCATTTTTAAATACCCAGCCGTCCTCTTGAAACAGAAAAATGTAGTTATAATCCTCGAATGCCCGATATAGCTTGCTTTCAAGGCAAAGTTTTGAATAGCTGCGGACATTTTTAAAATATTTATCATCAAACCTTTGAATGGAATATTGTTTGCTTTTGGCTTCTAAAAGTGCCTCATATTCTTTTGTATCAAGGCTTTTTGGTGCAATAAAACAAAGGTCATATTCGTCTAAAACCTCTAAAACCCTTTTAATTGCAGGTGCTTCAGGCGTTTTTTGATAAACAGGAATAACAATTACGACATCTTTTTTGCATCTGTTTTTTTTCGGAAGGTTTTTTGGTTTCAAAAATTTCAATTTTTTGCCTCCAAATTTTCCTCTTTTTCAGGTTTTTTTTCGCTGAAATCAAGACTGTACAAGAATTCTGCCATATCGTAGGCTTTAACATTCCTTATATTTTGCTTCTTTAGGCTGTATTTAAGGCTCCAAAGGCAAGTAGGGCAAGCAGTTAAGACAATTTGTGCACCTGAATTTATTATATCATCGGCTTTTTTGGTTGATAAAAAGTCTGCCGTGCGCGGGTGACGGATGAAGGAATCTCCCCCAAAACCGCAGCATTCATTAGGGTTTTCAAGTCTTATATAATTTACGTTTTCAATGTTTTTTAAAATTTCTTCTACGTGTGATAGGCTGATACCGGAGCTTTCCAGGTGGCAAGGGTGGTGAAATGTAACTGTTACAGGCTTTTTGGACGTTATTTTATGTGTTTTTAAAAATTCTTTATAAATTTCCGTGTAAAACACAAGCCTTTCCTTGGTTTCAGGGGTATTGAATTCGTAAGAACGCACTGAGGACAAGCATGTTGCACAGTTGAAGACTATTAAACCTTCCGTGTTTTCTATCTTTTGAGCGTTTTTAGCCGCTGCATCTCTGTAGGCATCAAGGTTTCCCTTTGTTTTATAAGGTATTCCGCAGCACTCAAAATTGCAACGCGCAAATTCAAAAGGGAGTCTAAAATCAGTGTTGATGCACTTTGAGAGGCATCCGTTAAAATGTGTGAGTTTTTTATCCCATTTTACAACGCTCTTTTTTTGGCCTGAAACTATTGATTTTACAGGGTGTTTAGCCCTATAAAAACACTTGAGCATAAAAATTTTAATTTTGAGTATAAATTTGCCTGTTAAAAATTTTTCAAACGGAGTTAAATTTTCGTATTTTACTTTTTCAAAAATTTCTGTGGCGCTAATTCCTGATGGGCACTGGATTTTACACTTTTCACAGCCTAAACACTGGTCTATACTTGCCTTTAAGCCTTTTGACCATTTTAATTCACCACGAATGAGCCCCAAAAGCTGCAAAAATTTTCCCCGAAGAAGCGCGCCCTCTGTGTGTTTTGCCTTATAAACAGGGCAAACATCCGCACACAGCCCGCATCTTGAGCATTTTATTATATTTTCTTCCGTTTTTTTATCCATAATCCTGATTTGTAGTATAATTTTACCATGAAAAGAGCCCAATCGATTGTGGAATATGTGTTATTGTCGGTTTTGCTGATAATCATTGCTGCGGCTGTTATCGGGGCTTTTAACCTCTCAAACTTCGGCTCTAATGCGGTTTTTGGGATTAAGGTTAAGGGAAACTCTGTCGTAGTGCCGCCTATGACTCCATAGCTTTTGGCTTTTTAAGAGGATTTTGAGTGTGAAAAGTGCAATTTTAGATAGAGGAAAAATTTCAATAATTGAGGCTGAAAAGCCCGTCCTTACTGCTCCGGGGGCAATTGTAAAAGTTATAGCATGTGGTCTTTGCGGTTCAGACATTGTAAAAATTAAGCATGTGGCTGAAAACCCTGGTAAAAAGGTGATTTTAGGCCATGAGGTTGTGGGCGAAATTGTTGAAATTAATACAAATGTTGTCGGAAATTCTTATTATAATGATAATTTGGAGTCCTTCAAACCCGGTGATATTGTAACTTTGGGGCATCACTACCCTTGCATGGAGTGTGATTTTTGCAAAAACGGAAACCATTCCATGTGTAAAACCTTCAAGTCTGTAAACATAAGCCCTGCGGGCTTTAGCGAGTATATTTTCGTGTCTGAGGGGCATTTAAAAAATACTGTTTTTAAGCTGAAAAATGGGATGAGCATTGAAAACGCAAGCTTTATGGAACCTCTATCCTGCTGTATCAGGGCAATTCGACGTGCAGGATATTCTTATCCAAAATTTGATAATGGTTTAAAAGCCGTAAGGGGCGCTGAAATTGGTGTTAAAAATTCCGAAAACCTGCAGCACAAGGCACTTGTAATCGGTTTGGGGTCTATCGGGCTTTTAATGTCTCTCGGGCTTAAAGCTTTTGGCATTAGTGCTTTTGGGCTTGATATCAACCCTGAAAGGCAAGATTTTGCAGGGAAATTTGGGGTTGAGTTTGATGAAAACCTGCGCTATGACACGATTTTTATGACATCGGGTTCATATAAAGCAATTGACACTGCACTAAAATTTGTAAAAGACGGCGGTAAAATTGTTGTATTCTCTTCTGTGGAGGGGATTTCGGGGTATCAGAATAATGAGATTTATTACCGTGAATTAACTGTTCTTGGGAGTTATTCCCCGGCCCCTGTTGATTTAGCACTCTCCTTTGAGCTTTTAAGCCGCGGTGTGATTGATTTATCGGGTGTTTCGACAAATTATTTGCTTGACAATTTGCCGCTTGCGGTCGATGATACAATGAAGAATAAAATTTTTAAGGCTTGTATAAAACTATGAAAATGAAGGCTGTGAGGTACTATGCGCCTCTTGATATCAGGTATGAAGAGGTAAATGTAAAGGAACCCGCCGAGGGTGAGGTTATAGTCAAGGTTGAGGCGGCTTTGACCTGTGGAACTGACGTGAAAACCTTGCGGCGCGGGCATCCACTCCTTATTAAAGAAGTACCTTCGGGGTTTGGGCATGAATTTTCGGGCACAATTTTTAAGCTTGGTGAAGGAGTTGAAGGCTTTAAAGTCAGAGACCGCGTTGTGGCGGCAAATTCGGCCCCATGTGGGGAGTGCTTTTTCTGCCGCCGCGGCGAAGAAAATTTGTGTGAAAATTTGTATTTGCTAAACGGTGCATATGCCCAATATATAACGATTCCAAGGCTTATTGTCGAGAAAAATTTAATCAAAATTCCTGATAATTTAAGCTTTAAAAAGGCTGCATTCTGTGAGCCGCTTGCAAATGTGGCCCATGGGATAGGCAGAACCCCTATAAAACCGGGGGATACGGTAGGTATTGTTGGCATAGGGCCGATTGGGCTTATGTTTGCGCGCCTTGCAAAATTAAAAGGTGCAAAAGTTATTGCCATGGGAAGAAACCCCTTAAAACTCAAGGCTGCAAAGGATTTTGCCGAAGCGGACGAGATTATCGATTTAAAAAAATATCCTGACCCAAAAGAAATAATTTTGGGCTTAACGCCCGAGGGGCGCGGGCTTGACGTTGCTGTTGAGTGTGTCGGGCTTCCTGAAATTTGGGAACAGATGTTCGGATTGGTTCGAAGGGGCGGCACGGTGCATCTTTTTGGCGGCTGTTCCTCCGGAACTACCGTAAACATTGACACCAGGCGAATTCACTATGATGAAGTAAATGTTGTGAGCGTTTTTCACCATACGCCTAAATATTTCCGCGAAGCCCTTGATTTAATTGCATCCGGGCGGGTTGATGTTGAAAAATTGATTACAAAAACAATGCAGATGAAATATGCCAAAAAAGCCCTGGAGATGCACCAAAACGGGGAAGCGATAAAAATTTTGTTGGAAAATTAACTTGACTATATTTTTTGATTTGCTATGATTAGGGAGCTTAGATAAGCTAAAACTGAATACTTTTGCCGCGTTGGCCTTGATTTTGGTTTAGCAAAATCAACAAAAATATGAACCAACCGAGCCCAGCAAGGCATGACAATTAAATATTTTTTTGCCGCGTTAGCTCAGTTGGTAGAGCAAGGGACTGAAAATCCCTGTGTCCTTGGTTCGATTCCGAGACGCGGCAAATTTTTTGCTTATTATTACTGTGTTCCAGTCTATCGGCTAAATTCAAAAAATCCCATTTAAAATTTTGTGGGTAATCTGTGGGTAATTTTTAAGTTGAACAAAATAGTGACAATTATAGATACAGCAACATTTTATTTGTGATAGAAACCTTTTATTTCTGCAATTGCGCAATTGTCATTTGTTGTGTTAATCGTTATATTGCAAAATCCCAGAAATGTTTAGTCTGTGGCTTGTGGAGATTTGCCCAAAGTACGCATTTGTATTGAATTGATTTTGATGACTATTCTTTCTTGTTTGTTAATTATTAAAACGTGATTTTTTTTTGCATTATAGTGGTTAAGATTTATTTTAAAAACAAGTCTGTTTGTAGTAATATTTAGGTATTGTTAAAATAAAATATAATATAGTATTTATATGTTAAAAAAGTGTTTTAATAAACTACCTAAATTGATAAAAATATTGAGTGGCGCTGTAGTAACTATTTTCTTGAGTGCATTAGGAGCTCCCGTTTGGTCGTGCGTTTTGAAGCCTGTATTTTTATTTTGTAGTGATTTTATAGTGGATTTATTTTTTAAACTATTTTATTTCTATGAAAGCTCTGTATTTACGTATATAGCTCACATGTCTTCTTTTGATTGGCTGCTTGAAATAAAATTTATATTAATTTGTATTGTATTGTTGCCCAGCTTATATACAGCCATGTTTATTGTTTTAAACAAAAAGATTAAAAGTGTTGTCAGTATTCCAAACAATGATAATAGCGATATCGATAGGAAAAAGGCCATCTTGACTTTTCTGGAAAAAATGTGTTTATATCTCCTTGTTGTTATGGTAGTAATGATGGTTTCCGTATGTATTCAAGATATATATGTAGTGCAAATGAAAACTAATTTTGATACTAAACTTACAAATGCCAGACCGTATTTGACGGATATTCAATATTATAAAATCAATGCCGATTTTAGAAATATTAAAAGCAGAAAAGAATACTATGCAATAATTGATGATTTAAATAAAATCATTATTGAAAAATAATACAAAATCTTCTTGTAAAACAATTTCTGCTAAAAAATGTTTTTGTGGTTGTTTTTTTGTGGTTAAATTATGAAGCATAGGGTTTGGCACGAGGGAAAAAACTATGGCAAAAACAATTTTAACAGGCGATAGGCCAACGGGGAAGCTGCATTTGGGCCATTATGCGGGTTCATTAAAAAGGCGTGTTGAATTGCAAAATTCGGGCGAATTTGAAAATATTTTCATCATGATAGCTGATGCTCAGGCTTTGACGGACAATTTTGATAACCCTGAAAAAGTGCGGCAAAATATTTTGGAAGTGGCGCTTGATTATCTCTCTGTGGGGCTTGACCCTAAAATCTCCACAATGTTTATTCAGTCTCAAATTGTGGAATTAACCGAGCTTACTTTTTATTATATGAACCTTGTAACCCTTGCAAGGCTTCAATTAAACCCGACTGTGAAGTCTGAAATCCAGATGAGGGACTTTAAATCAAGCATTCCTGTCGGTTTTTTATGTTATCCGATTAGCCAAGCTGCTGATATCACGGCCTTTAGGGCGGACACCGTTCCTGTTGGCGAAGACCAATGCCCGATGATTGAGCAGACAAGGGAAATTGTAAGGAAATTTAACCATATATACGGTGAAGATGTGCTTATTGAACCGAAGGTTTTATTGCCTGATAATGCAGTGTGTATGCGGCTTCCGGGGATTGACGGCAAGGCAAAAATGAGTAAATCTTTAGGAAATTGCATCTATCTTTCGGACACAAAGGAAGATGTTAAAAAGAAGGTTATGAGCATGTTTACAGACCCTCTGCATCTTAAAGTTGAGGACCCGGGGCATCTTGAAGGAAATACCGTGTTTACATATTTAGATGCGTTTTCAAAGCCTGAACATTTTGAAAAATATTTGCCCGAATATGCCTCTTTGGATGAATTAAAGGCGCATTACACAAAAGGCGGCCTTGGCGATGTTAAGATTAAGAAGTTTTTAAATGCAATAATTGAAGAGACGCTTGAGCCCATCAGGGAAAAAAGAAAGGTTTATGAACAGGATATCGACACTGTTTATGACATTTTAAAAGAGGGCACAAAGAGGGCAAAAGAAACTGCTGCAGATACTTTGGCAAAAGTAAAAGAGGCGATGAAGCTTAATTACTTTGAAAACAAAGAGTTGATAACAAAGAAATAAGCACTGGCAGTGGGTTTTAGACAAATGAAAAATGCGGAAGAAAAAACAAAAGTTGGGGCCTTAAAAGCAGAGGCTGCGGCAGGATATTTTAAAGAGGGGTATAACTGCGCACAGTCTGTACTTCTGGCATTTTTGGATGAAACCAAGCTTGATAGGGAAACTGCATTAAAGCTTTCATCTTCTTTTGGGGGCGGAATGGGCCGCCTTCGGGAAGTTTGCGGGGCGGTGAGTGCTTTGTTTATGGTGGCAGGGCTTTTAAAGGGATATAATTCCCCAAATGATGACACTGCAAAGGCTTTACATTATGAACTTATTCAAAAACTTGCAGGTGAATTTAAAAAATCCTATGGGACAATAATTTGCAGAGAACTTCTTGGGCTTGAAAAGCCCCCTGCTGCGGCAGCCGGACCTGTGGATGTAAAAATGCAGAGCGAGGCAAACGGCTCAAGCACAAAACCAAAGAGCAGCGTTAACCCTGATTTTTCGCCTGTTCCTTCAAAACGAACGGAAGAATATTACGCAAAACGCCCGTGCGAGGCCTTTATTCAAACTGCGGCAGAAATTGCAGCCAAAAACCTTTTATGATATAATTCTTTGCGCAAGTTTTTAAAATAGTGCTTTAAAATTGGCCTTGAAAATTTAGAATTTAAAGGCAGGTCTAAAAGGCACAATTTAAAGATGTAACACATTTTTGTGGAGTTAGGTTGTTATGAATGAAAAAGAAAAAATGCTTCAGGGGCTTTTGTATGATGCAAATTATGACAAAGCTTTAATTGAAGAGCGGGCAAAATGTAAGGCGCTATGTCATAAATATAACGCGCTTTTGCCGGATGAAGCCGCTAAAAAACGCGAAATTTTAAGAAGCCTCCTTGGGAAAACGAAGGAAAATTTTATAATTGAGCCCTCTTTTTGGTGTGATTACGGCTATAATATTGAAATCGGCGAAAATTTCTATGCAAACCACAACCTTGTAATCTTAGACCCTGCAATGGTTACTTTTGGGGACAATGTTTTTATCGGGCCAAATTGCGGGTTTTACACGGCAGGGCACCCCTTAAACGTTGAAGAAAGAAACAGGGGCCTTGAATATGCAAAGCCTGTTAAAATTGGTAACAACGTTTGGTTTGGCGGGAATATCGTTGTGCTTCCCGGGGTTACAATCGGAAATAATTGTACAATCGGGGCGGGAAGTGTTGTGACAAAAGATATCCCGGATAATTCGCTTGCTTTTGGAAATCCTTGCAGAGTTATAAGGGAGATATAGTTTAAAATAAAAAAAGAGCTTCAAAGCCCCTTTGAGCACCAGTTTTAAGCCAAAGAAATGTAAAGGAATATTACAAAATGGAAAAGATTTTTAACAATAAGATAAATATTCTAAAGGCGCTTGCTATTTTAATTGTGGTTTCAGGGCACCTGGAATTTTCCTTAATTCCAATGTTTCCGCCGTATTCTTTTCAGGTGATGTTGTTTTTCTTTCTTGCAGGCATGGTGTTTAACCCAAAATACGGTTTCTTTGAATTTTTGTGCCGCCGTGCAAAAAGTCTTCTTCTCCCATATTTTCTCTACGCAGGTGCCTATCTTTTAATAACATCTGCTGTGGCGCCATATATCGGGAAATTTTGGGGAATGCCTGTAACGTTTGAAAACGAGCTTCTAATGCCTTTTTTAACGGGGCACCAGCTGGATTTAATTTCTCCCTTGTGGTTTGTGCCTTGCCTTTTTATAACGCTTTTATTTTATAAGTTTTTATCAGGCGCTTTTGCCTGTGCCCGTGCGCCAAAGGGATTAATTACAGGGTTTTATATTCTTCTTGCTTTGGGTGCAATTCAGCTTCAAAATTATTCTTCAAACTATCATCTTCTTTGGCTTTTAAGGAGCATGTTCGCCCTTCTTTTTGTTCACCTGGGTTATGTTTATAAAAATGAAATTGAAGGAAAAATTAATATCTTCTCTTACAAGGTTTTTGGTGCGGTTTTAATTTTGCAGTCCCTTCTTTGGCTTACAAACAAAGACTTTTCGCCTATGGATGGAATAGGGCTTCATTTTCTTCTTGTCTGGGGGCAGTATAATAACCCGATTGTGCCTCTTCTAACAAGCATTACGGGGATTTGGATGTCGCTTTTTATAGTTGAAATTTTATATGAAAAGGTTAAAGATTGGAATTTTTTGCAAAAAATCGGTCAAAATACATATCATATTATGGCAAACCACCTGCTTATTTTTAATATTTTAACCTATTCTTTTCTTGCGCTTAAAGGGGTTTCTTTTGATATTAAAAATGTGGCGGATATTTACTGGTTCTATTTTCCCTTAAAAACCACATATTTTTATTTTGTGGTCGGGATTATTTCAACAACATATCTTGGTGAATTTTTGAAGTTTTTAAAAAGAACTTGTACAAAATGTATTCAAGGACGCGTTGTAAAATAGGAATATTGAAGCGGGAATGTTGAAGCGGGAATAAAGCAAAGGCGCAAAAGGGCAGGTTGTAATAGAGTAATCTATTGCTGCCCAAACATTTCTTCGATTGTATCTTGAAGCTCTTTCTCACTTGGAATTTCTGTTTCGTTTATGTTGCCGTCCTCGTCAATTATGTTTTCAAGATATCCTAAAATTATTGTTTTTGTAAGGTCCAGGTAATATAAAATGTCGCTTTCATCAATAATGTCGGCTTCAATTTTTAAATCAAGCAATATGCCTGCAGTGCGGGCTAAATCTAAAATAACATCCATGGCCCCTTTAATAT
>CANSKM010000015.1 GCA_947647475.1 uncultured bacterium | reverse complement strand
CCTCTTAGAAAATTCTTTTTCAGGGATAAATTTGGAGGATATAAGCGCCCCAAGGTGTTTTGAAATTGAAGAAAACCTTATAAATTCGCTTCAAATTCCTGTTTTCCACGATGACCAACACGGAACTGCAATTGTGGTTCTTGCAGGGCTTTTGAATGCAATGAAGGTTGCAGGGAAAAATCTTGAAAATACAAAAATTGTTTTTTCAGGCGCAGGGGCCGCAGGGCAAGCCATTTGCAAGCTTTTAATCAAGATGAGAGAATTTCTCAAAGCCGATTCGAACGCAGAAAACGCCAATACCCCGGGTGGCGAAGGGATTTTGATGTTTGATAAATTTGGCGCAGTTTATAAGGGCCGCCCTGAAAACGACCCATCACTTGATTTTATGGCTGAAATTACAAATTATGAAAATTTCAAAGGCGCATTAAAAGAAGGTATAAAGGATGCGGATATTTTTATCGGTGTCAGCGCAAAAGGTCTTGTGGATGAAGATATGGTAAAATCAATGGCAAAAAATGCCGTTATATTTGCAATTGCAAATCCGGAGCCTGAAATATTACCGAATTTGGCCCTTGAAGCGGGTGCTTTAGTTGCAGCATCAGGCAGGAGCGATTTTTCAAACCAGATAAATAATTCCCTTGTTTTCCCTGGGCTTTTTAAAGGTATTTTAAATTCCGGCATAAAAAAAGTTGATGACAGGATAAAAATCGAGGCGGCTCTTGCCTTGGCGGAAATTGTTTCTGAAAATGAACTTGGCAAAGATTATATAATTCCTGATGCATTGGATAAAAAAGTTCCTTTGGGCTTGCAAAAAATATTTCAGCATGTATGATTGAAATTGTCAGAAATTGCCCGTCAGGGCAGCCCAACATCCGAATAGCAAAAATAGCCTTAAATTAAGGTGTTTTGTTGTTCTTAAAAATTTTAGGGCAATGAATATAATAATTAAAAGACCACATAAAGGTCGGACAAAACCCTGATATAAGCAAGAATTATTTTAACAATAAGAAATATAACGTAAGAAAGGTAAATAAACGTGAGCGAAGAAAAAGAAATCCAAGCAGCAGAAGCATCTGAAACAGTTGAAGAAGTGAAAGCTGAAGCTGTAGAAGATGAAACAGAAGAAAATGTTGAAGTTCAACAATTAAAACCCCAAAGAAAAGGGCAAAGAAGAAGAAAAATCGAAACGGTTGAACCGGTTGAATCAGAATGGAAAGAACAGGTTGTTCAAATCCGCCGTGTAACAAAGGTTGTAAAGGGCGGTAAAAAACTTTCATTCCGTGCAATCGTTATCGTTGGTAATAAAAAAGGACAGGTTGGAATGGGCGTTGCAAAGGCAGCCGAAGTTATCGTTGCAATCCAAAAAGCTGTTGCAGACGGCAGAAAAAACCTTATCACCGTTCCTATCTTCAAAACAACAATTCCTCATATGATTACAGGCCGCTCAGGCGCAGGCAGCGTTGTTTTAAAACCTGCTTCTCAAGGTACCGGTGTTATCGCAGGTGGTGCGGTTCGTGCAGTGCTTGAATTATCAGGAATTGAAAACATTCTTTCAAAATCATTAGGTTCAAAATCTCCTCTAAACGCTGCAAATGCAACTTTAAACGCTCTTAAATCTTTAAGAACATTTAAAGACGTTGCCGCACAAAGAGGCATTTCAATGAAACAGCTTTTAGGCTAAGTTTAAACTCCGGCCTTAAAAAGGCTAAAGCTTTCAAAAGACCTAAAAGGCAAACTCTAAAAGTTTAAGATAATTAAAGAAAAAGGTAAAAATAAAATGGCAAAGACAGAAACAGTTAAAATAACTTTGAAAAAAAGCACAATCGGCGCCCCTGAAAAACACACAAAAATCGTTAAGGCGCTTGGCTTAACAAAGACAAACCAAGTTGTTGAACATAACAAAACAGATATCATCATGGGTATGGTAAACAAAATCCCCCACCTCGTAGAAGTGGTAAAATAGACAATAGCGAAATAATAAGGAATAAAATAAAATGATAACATTAGAAGATTTAAAGCCTGCTGAAGGATCAGTTAAAAAATCCAAAAGAGTAGGCAGAGGAAGATCATCAGGACACGGTAAAACATCTTGCCGCGGCCACAACGGCGAAGGCCAAAGAAGCGGAAGAACCGCAAAACGCGGTTTTGAAGGCGGCCAGATGCCTGCTTTCAGACGCCTTCCGAAATTAAAAGGCTTCAACAATATTCACGCATTAAATGCTGCTGCGCTTAACGTTTCAGCTCTTGAAAAATTGAACGTTGAAGTTGTTGATTTAGCTTATTTAAAAGAAAACAAAATCGTTCATTCATCAGCCGATGTTTTGAGGATTTTAGGAAACGGCGAAATCTCAAAAGCAATCACTGTCAAAGCAGCGTATGTAACTGAATCTGCCAAAGCAAAAATTGAAAAAGCAGGCGGAAAAGTAGAATTAGTTTAATTGTTGAATAAATATTAAAGATACTAAACCGCACTGATTTTAAAAAGGTGTGGTTTAGAATCTTTTATTTTTCAAAAGAAAATACACAAGAAAGGTCAAGTACTTTAAGATGCAACAAGCAAACAATGAACAAATGCTTCAAAGTTTAGTCAGCAACATTCAGGCAAGCGGGCTGAAGCAAAAGTTAATTTTTACGTTTATAATTATTGCCCTATTTAGGTTTGGCGCCCAGCTTCCTATTTTTGGCATAAACAATGAAGTTTTCCAGGCTCTGGCTGCAGGAAACAACATGATAGGTTTCTTGGATTTATTCTCAGGCGGCGCCTTGGGTAAGGTTTCAATTTTTGCACTCGGCATTGGCCCCTATATCACAGCTTCAATCATTATGCAGCTTCTTGCAGTAATTATTCCATACCTTGAAAATCTGCAAAAAGAAGAAGGCGAAGCGGGAAGGCGGAAAATCCAGCAGCTTACAAGGCAATTCACGGTCATCTTGGCGTTTTTCCAATCTTTTGTATTTGTAACAATTTTATCAAAACTCCCCGGGTCAATTATGCACAGCGTTAACCCGTTTATGTTCTTTATGGGCTCGATGATAGCGCTTACGGCGGGTGCTGTTATGGTTATGTGGCTTGCAGAATTAATCACGGAAAAGGGAATCGGAAACGGCGGCTCACTTTTGATTTTCGTCGGCATCATCTCAGGAATTCCGCTCTACACACAAAGAACAGCTACCCTTGTTTCCCAAGACCCGAGACTTCAGCTTGGCATTATGGCGTTACTTTTAATTTTCGTTGCAACAATAATCTTTATTATCATCCTGCATGATGCAATAAGAAAGGTGCCTATAGTTTCAGCAAGGCGCCAGGTTGGAAACAAAGTTTACGGCGGACAAAATTCAAACATTCCGTTTAAATTAAACCCGGGTGGCGTTATGCCGATTATCTTTGCGGTTGCAATTCTTTTATTCCCGGCAACAATTTTGAGTTTTGTACATCAGATGAATATCTCAAACCCGGCGCTTAAAAGTGTTTTAGAATCAATGAACGCGTTTTTAAGCCCGTCAAGCATCAGTTATTATGTAATTTATTTCTTGTTAATTGTGGCTTTAACATTCTTCTATGCCTCAATTATTCCGAATATGCAGCCTAAAGAAATTGCAAACAACCTTAAAAAATACGGTTCGGCAATCCCCGGTGTAAAACCCGGAAAACCAACCGCAGACAAGCTTGATGAAATCTTATCAAGACTTATGTTAATTGGCGCTATCGCGCTTGGCATTATTGCAATGGTTCCAACAGTTGCATCAAAAATTACAAACATAACAACATTGCAAGGTCTTGGCGCCACATCTTTAATCATTATGGTGGGCGTTGCGCTTGATTTCATTAACCAAATTAAAACGCATATGCTTGCAAAAAATTATGAAAGTTTCTTAAAACAGGAACAATAAACCGCCTGCCCGTTTCCGTTATTTATTAACATAGTGGCATGCGGCAAAACCGATATAGACTCTTAAAAAAAGAAAGTGTGAATTTGATGAAAAAAGTTTTTATTTTCTTAGGCCCTCCAGGATGCGGAAAAGGCACACAGACAGACACTTTGTCTAAAGAATTGAACATTCCGCACATCGATACAGGCTCCCTTTTAAGAGAAAATATCAAAAACGAAACGGAATTCGGCAAAATTGCAAAAAGCTTTATCGACAAAGGCCAGCTTGTGCCGATTGAAGTTGTGCAATCTGTTATAAACGAAAGAATTTCAAGAAAAGACTGCGAAGGCGGCTATATCTTAGACGGCTTCCCAAGAAGCATGGAACAAGCGGAAGCGCTTAAAAAAATGTGGGAAAATTCTCCGTATAAATTTGAAAAAGAAGAAAAGGTTGCCGTATATTTTGATATCCCGACCGACGTTCTCGTTGAAAGGCTTGTAAACAGGCGCTCTTGCCCAGCTTGCGGCAAAATTTACAACCTAAAAAGCTCTGCTCCGCATGTTGAAGGCAAATGCGATATTTGCAATGTGGATTTAATTCAAAGAAAAGACGACACCAAAGAAACCGCGGTGCTTCGCTTTGAAACCTATGACAAAGAAACAAAACCGCTTCTTGATTTTTACAAAAACGAAGGTATTTTGGTTCAAATTAACGCAAACCAAGGCATAGATGCGGTTTATCAGGAATTAAAGAAAGTTATCAATGATTAACAGAAAATCACGAGAAGAAATTAAACTGATGCGCCATGCAGGAGGCGTTGTAGCCCTTGTGCATCAGGCAATGAAAAGTGCCGTAAAACCGGGTATTTCAACGCTTGAGCTGGATGAAATTGCGGCGCGCGTTATTAAAGAAAATAAATGTACACCGACATTTCTTGGCTATAACGGTTTTCCCGGGTGCATCTGCACTTCAATCAACGAAGAAGTGGTCCATGGAATTCCGTCCAAAGACCGCATCTTAAAAGAAGGTGACATCGTTTCAATTGACGTGGGCGCCACATACAGAGGCCTTGTGGGAGATTCTGCCTGGACTTATCCTGTTGGAAAAATCAGCAAGGAATATGAAGATTTATTGAAAATCACAGAGCTTGCGCTCTTTAACGGCATCTCAAAAATGCGCGAAGGTAATGTTTTAGATGATATTTCAGGTGCAGTTGAAGATACAGCTTTGGGGCGTGCGGAAAATATCCCTGCAGAATTAAAAAACCCGGACGGTACAGGCAAAAAATACGGAATTGTGCGTCAATACGGGGGGCATGGCGTTGGGCGAAATATGCACGAAGACCCGTTTTTGTTTAACTACAGAGTAAACAACAAAACAAAGCTCAAAAACGGCTATGTGATTGCAATCGAGCCTATGATAAATTTGGGCGTGGATGAAGTTGTGGTCTCAACGGCTGATGATTGGTGCGTTTCCACCGTTGATAACAAGGCTTCCGCGCATTTTGAACATACAGTTGCAGCAACAGAAGACGGGCCTTTGATTTTAACGGCACTTGAATAGATGCATGCTCTCATAATTGGGACACAGCAGCATTTTCAGGCTTTTTTAACTATTCCTGAAATCCTTGAAAGATAGTTGAATTCAGGGTCAAAGCTTACGGTTTTGCTCTCGTTTTTTGTCAGTGAAACGTATGTGATTGAAACATTTTCCGTCTTATAAAGCTTTGATGCCGCGTATAAATATACAACCGTCTGAATGTCTGATTCTGCGTCTTTTGGCAGGTTTACCATTTTCCAATCGTAAATTTGAACCCCTTTTTCTGTTTGCAAAATGGCATCAAATCTTCCTGTAAGGTAAAATTCTTCCTCCGCCTTGCTTTGGGTCGAATTTGCCGCACTACAAAGCTTGTTGCCACCACACTTAATTAAAAACGGCTGTTCAATGTTTTTAACTACCCCACTTAAAGGCCCATCATCAGCGGCTTTCAACGTTTTTATCGCATCAAATTCCTTTATCTTATCTATAAAATCTCTGTCCTTTTTTGAAAAAGAAGCCTCAATCTTTGTCATATCAAAGCCTTTAAGGTAAAAACAGAGAAAATTATGCAGGTTTTGCCCCGCCTTTGTGTTTGAATTATCAGGGTTTAAAAAGAGGCCCTCTTTATATTTTAGCCTGAAATTTTCAGAGTCTTTGTCTAAAATTTTCAAAGAATTTGCACTGAATGTATCCAAAGCTACACCTCCTCCCTTATCTCAAACACCTGATTTGGCGCCTTCTCGCGCACCTTGTTAAAAATTTTATATTCCTTTGCACAGGTTAAATACAATTTCTTCTTTGCGCGCGTAAAACCAACGTATGCAAGCCTTAAATTCTCCTCCTGTATCTCTTTTTTAAGCTCTGCCTCGTTTTTGGGCTCTGCCTTCACGCTTTCTATAAATTTTGAATTTTCTTTCAGCTTAATATCTTCAATATCAAAGCTCAAATTATCACAAAACATCTCCGGAATAAAGACATAGTCAAACTCATCACCCTTTGATTTATGAAGGGTTAAAATCCGAATAACGGAATTTTGCCCGGTGGTGCCGTTTTCAGCATCTGATACAAGCTTAATTCCGGTTCTATTAGCCTTTTGTGCCATATCATTCAGTTTTTTTACAGTGTCTTCAAAGGTTTTATTTGAATTAAACACCTTGGATACAATCCCTGAAACAAGCGATATATTTGCCTTTTGCCCCTTTATTACAGCCGAATTCAATGCCTCTCCTTGTGCTTCACCACAATTTTCACTTTTTCTTTCATCCGGGCCAAAATAAAATTCCCCGATTTTATACGCAATTTCATAAATGGGCAAATTCCACATTTGAATAAAATATTTTAAATCCCAAAACAAGCTGAAATACTCATTATCCCCTAACATAAAGGGCTTATCAAGGGTATCAAGGAAATTCAAAACTTCAGTGTCATTTTTGTAAAAGCCAAGCTCCATAAGGGTTTTAGCGCAATTTTTTACAACTTTGTTATTCAAAGGGTTATTTATAAAATTCAAAACCGAAAGAACCGCGCTATACACAGGGTTCAGGTTTAAAGTGTCTGAGTTTGTCGTAAAATCGAAGGTTGAATTTTCGGACAAAAAATTGCTCCACTCCAAAACCCCTCTGTTGCTCCTTAAAAGTATTGCAACACTGGGGCACAAAGAACCCTCCACATTAAAACTGGGGTCTTCCGCACAATTGTTTAAACCTTCCGCGCCGCATTTTGAACCATAAATCGAGCTTATTTTATCTAAAATAAACCGTTTTTCATCCCCTTCTTTTTCAAAAATATACTCTTCAACACTATTTTTATCGACAATATTTTTCCCTTCAACAGGCTTTGCCTGAACCTGGAAAAACGCATCCGGGGCCACTTTTGCACCATATTTTATAAGCTTGTTTGAAAAATCAATAATCCCCGTTGCATTTCTGTTTGAATGGTCCATTTTTACATTCAAATTTTCTTCAATAAACTTTTTAAACCCTTTCACATCAGCGTTTGAAAACGTCGTTGTAATCGCCTGGTTTACATCTCCACAGCGAATTAAATTTTCATTCTTTGAAGAGAGGATTTTTATCAGCTCCTGCTGAATTTCGCTTGAATCCTGTGCCTCATCTTCAATTACAAATTTCATCAAATTTTGATAATACTCCCTAATTCCCTTGTCATTCCTCAAAAGGGTTAAAGAAAGCGCCAAAAGGTCATCATAATCTATATAATTTGAACTTAGAAGCGTTGTTTTATAGGTCTCATAAATTCTTTTAAAAAGGGGCGAAAGTTTATCTGGAAGCTGGTGTTTTTGGTTTTTATAGGCTGAAATTGCCCGCTCATACAATTCCGCCTTTGATAAATCAAGCCCGAGCGCGCTTATAATGTCTTTTATAATCTGGCCGCGCTTAATTTCATCCAAAATTTCAAAATCCACATCCAAATTCAGCTTCGTGTGGTTGTTGTTTTCTCTTAAAATTCGAAGGGCAAGTCCGTGGATTGTCGAAATATGCGGCAATTCAACAAGATGCGGAAAAGCATCTTTAATCCTTTCTTTAAAGTTCCTCGCGGCAGATTCCATAAAGGTTAAAACAAAAATGTTTTCAGGCGGCACATTTTCATTCAAAAGTTTTAAAATAAGCGCAAGCATTATCGTTGTTTTTCCGGCCCCTGCAACAGCGCTCACGGCCATTTTACCCTGCTTATATTCTAAAACAGGTGCCTGGTCAGGCCTTGGGATGATTTTAAACCCTTTTTTCAACGCCGTGGCGGGGTTTTTCGCTTCATTATCCGCCCCAAAAGCCCCATTCTCTGAGACTAAAGCCGTATTTTCCTTAAAGAAATGATTTATTCCCTTAAAATTTTCAACACCTAAAAAATCGTAAATGCTTGAATAGATATAAATTTTACCCTCATTCAGAAGATAAATTTTCCTTATGAGCCTTGAAGTCTTATCAAGTGCACAATTTATGTTATCTTCAAGCTCAAAACTCTTTTTCTTCCAGCTTTTTTGAAACACCCAAGCGTTATAAAGAGGGCCTATGTCTTGTTTTGTCCAGTTTGAACTTGTTGTGTCCAATAAAAACGTGTGTTTTGAAACGATTGAATTATCAATAAGCTTTTGTGCCGTGGAAACAATGACCGCATCCTCGTCCACATTGGCGCCTGACAAAGGATTTTCTGAAATTATCGTGTTTTCAAGCTGCAAAATAAGCTCTCTGTTTGAAACAGGCCCAAATTGGGCTTTATTAGGATCATCCCCGTTTATAAAACCCCTCGAACTTTCAGAATTAAAAATTTCCTCAAAATCTCTCACCTGCTTTAAAAGCTGGTTTATTTTATAAAGAAGGGTCCTGTTTTGAGGCTTCAGTTCAACATATTCTTCCGCCAAAGTATAAAGCTGAATTGAGAGCTTTTTATCCTTAATTTCATCGCAAATTTCAAGAAACCTTTGCACGCTTTTATTTGCTTTAAATTTTTTCAAACATTCAAAAACATCGCTGTCAAAAACCTCGTAATCATCTGCAATTTTTAAAACAAGGGTAAAATCGAGCTTTAAAATTTTAGCCAAAATCCCGCGGAAAACATAGGGCGAAATTTTTAAATTTTTATTGTTTAAAACCTTTAAAATCTCTAAAATCGCTGCAATTTCAGGGTTTTTAGAAAGTTTTTCGCTTCCGGATAAAAATTGCACAGGCGCATTTATTTTTTCAAGCTGAAATTTCAAATAATCATCAATATTTGGCGTTACAATTGCAATATCAGAGGGTTTCAGCCTGTTTTTCGGGTCTGATAACAGTGTATTTATTTTTTTTACAGTCTCCGCTATCATCTCATCTTGCCTGATAAAGCTTTGAAAAACGGAGTTTTCAAGCAACACCTGCTCCCCGGCTTTAATTGAATAAAAAATTTCATCCCCTTTTTTTGTTTTGGCTAAATCTGCAAGAGCAGGCCTTGGCGTCTCTCCTAAAAACCTTTCAAAATCAAATTCAAGCGCCCCCAAAAAACCTTTCCTTGTACAGCCAAATTCATCATAGGCAATAAAAAATTCTTTAACCCCGGGCTTTATAAACTTCAAATATTCAAACAGAGCGGGAGTAATCTCGTCTGCATCGTCTAAAAGCACATATTTGTAGGGATTTGGCGAATTTTCATAGACAAATTTAAAAATATCCGTTTGACGAAGATAATCAAACGCCCTCAAATTCAGGGTTTTAAGCTTGTATAAATTCAGTGCGTTTTTAATATCGGAATAAAAAGGGTCAGATAAAATCCTTGCCCGCTCTTTAATTTCATCAGGGCTGAGTGCATTTAAAACACACAAAGAATACCGCCTTAAAAGCTGGTGGAGCAGGTTTCCTTTGGAATTATACCCCTTAAACTGCACTTCATCAATCGCCTTTCTGAAGATATACTGGCTCGCCTCAAGGCCCGATAAATTCGGCGATATTTTTGCATTTTCATCCTTAATCTTATTTTCAACAATAACCCAATTGTCCAAAATCGAGTTATAGACAAGGCCAAAGAATGTATAAACGTTGAAATTTGTAAGCGCATCAAGCGTTAGAAGACTTTTTGTTTTTTCGATAAATTCATTTTTTTTCTTAAAATTTTGGACAATAACAAGAATGTCATCCGCCGCAACGCCCTCGTTTAAAAGCTTTGCGTACTCATTAATCAAAATATCCGTTTTGTTTGAATTCAGATGGCCTTTTATTAACATCTACAACCATTTTAATATCGTTAGGTAAAATCACCTTTCTTAAAAATGAAAGTATGATATTATGCCCTTTTTCATCCAGTTTGTTTTTCACAATAAGGTTAAACCTGTATTCTCCGCGGATTTTTTCAAGAACACAAGGCGCAGGGCCCATAACAATGAGCCTTTCAGACAACGACATCTTATCAATCCAGTCTTTTAGGCGCATCCCAATCTCCATTGCAGATTTTTCCGCCCTGAAATTATTATCGGAACTTAAAATTATTCTTATAATCTTTGAAAAAGGCGGATAGTCAAAAGCTTCCCGAATTTCAATTTCATTTTCAAAAAAGCTGTCGTAATCCTGCTCCCGCGCCTTATCAAGGAAAATATTTGTGTTGTTAAAGGTTTGAAAAATAACCTTGCCCTCTTCTTTCCCGCGGCCGGAGCGCCCTGCAACCTGGCAGAGGAGGGAAAAACCGCGCTCAGAACTTCTAAAATCAGGCAGGTTAAAGCTTAAATCCGCATTTATAACCCCAACAAGCGTAACATTCGGGTTATCAAGCCCTTTTGCAATCATCTGCGTGCCGATTAAAACGTCAATCTCACCGTTGTTAAAGGCTTCAAGAATTTCAAAGTGCTCGTTTTTCTTTGAAAGTGCATCAGAATCAAGCCTTTGGATTTTAAAATCAGGGAAAATTTTCCCTGCAATCTCTTCCACTCTCTGGGTTCCCGTTCCAAAGTTTTCTAAAGTGCCTTCCTCTTTGCATTCGGGGCAGGTGGTTAAATTTTTAATCTCGTAATTACAGTAATGACAGCGGTGAGAACCGGTTTGAGAATGGTAAATCAAAGGAATTGCACATTTTGGACATTCTATTACGGTAGAGCAGCTCATACACTGCGTATAGCTTGAAAAACCGCGCCTGTTTATGAGCAAAATCACCTGGTTTCCGTTGTTTACAGTCTTTTTTACTTCATCAATCAAATATTTTGAAAAAATGCCGTTGTTTCCAAAACCGCGCTCCATGCGCATATCGACAATTTTTACCTTCGGAAGTTCTGCATTATTATATCTGTTTTTTAAAACAAAAAGTGAGTTTGAATTTTTCGCTTCATAATAGCTTTTAATATCAGGCGTTGCACTTCCAAGAATAATTTTTGCACCGCCCATCCCCTTTTCATCCGCGCCAAGCTCGGACAGTTTTTTTGCAACCTCAATCGCTGAATACCTTGGTGCAGGCATAGTTTGCTTAAACGCAGGGTCATTTTCTTCATCAATTATTATAAGCCCTAAATTTTTTATCGGCGCAAAAACAGAAGAGCGCGCCCCAAAGAGGATTTTAATCTCGTCTGCACGGAGCTTTTGCCAAACCTTATATTTTTCGCCTTCAGAAATTGAGCTGTGCCAAATTCCAACGGCAGATTTCCCGAAGCGCTTTATCGTGCGCGCCGTAAGCTGCGACACAAGGGCAATTTCAGGCGCCAAAAACAAAACGTTTTTCCCTTCATTTATAGTATCTTCAATAAGTTTAAAATAAATTTCCGTTTTGCCGGAGCCTGTAATCCCATATAAAAGCGAGGTTTTGGCCCCAACCTTTTTAATTTCATCGTAAACTTTTTGCTGCTCAACGGTTAGCGTGTTTTTAACGGCAGATTTTTTCGTGTTTAAAACCTTTAGTTCCTTGTTTGGTTTTCTGTAATTTTTCAAATTCTTCTGGAAAAATTTCTCGGGCAAAGCCGTTTTTAAAACGGTCGGAAGGTCTGAAAAATAATAGTTTGCAACCCATTCAAGCATCTTTAAATATTCAAGGCTGAACATCGCTTCAGTGTCTAAAATTTCATCGATTTTTTTAGCCCGAATGCCCGCTTCAAGATAATTTGAAAACCCAACAACGTAGGCCTTGATTTTTCTTCCGCCGCCACGCGCGTTTCCAAAGGGCACCATTACAGGCTGGCCGATTTTTATAACCCCTTTCATCTCGTCAGGAATAAGGTATGAAAAGGTTTTTGTCCCTAAAACCTTAATGTCTACAAGACATAAGGCATATTTATAATCGTTTTGAGACATCGGAGCTTGATTTTCCATAATCTAGCCCTGCTTTTTTAAGATATTAAGTTTGTTTGCTTCAAGCGCATCAAAAATTGTCTTTTGAACAGTGGAACCTGTTGAATAGATGCTGTTTGCAGGCAAAATTTTGATGTTTGATGTGACAGGGCTTGCAGCAGTTATTGTCATAATATAATCTTTTGCGCCCGTCCTAAAGAGGATATACCCGCTTGCAGACTGCATTTCAAGGATTTCATAATTAAGAGAATTCAAAATTGAAAGCGAAGTTAAATACATATTATCAGCGCTCACCCCAAAAGTTTTGATGGAATCATCCAGATATGATGCGGCATTTGAGGGCACCGCAAAGCAAAGCGTGAAAAAAGCCAAAACTGTAATCAATTTTATCTTCATCTATTTACTATCCTTCCAGGTTTTTCCAATCTTCACATCTGCAACCAAAGGTACGGCCAAAGGCTGCCCCAATTCCATAGCTTCAACAACGACATCTTTTACAACATCAAGCATATTGTTTCGAACTTCAAGCACAAGTTCATCGTGCACCTGTAAAAGCATTTTTGCGGGAAGATTTTTCTCATTCAGCGCTTCATAAAGCCTGTTCATCGCCATTTTGATTAAATCCGCGGCAGAGCCTTGCAAGGGCGCATTCACAGCGGCACGCTCCGCAAACTCTCTTATTTTTGCATTTCTTGAATTTAATTCTTCCCCTAAATAGCGCTTTCTGCCATAAATTGTCTCCACATACCCCGCTTCATGCGCCTGTATCAGCGTGTTCGTGATGTATGTGTTAATTTTTGGATACTGCTTAAAATATTTATCAATAAAAAGCTGTGCTTCATACGGGGTTATTCCAAGCGCAGAAGCAAGCCCATAGCGCGTTTGCCCGTATATAAGACCAAAATTTACAGCCTTTGCCTTGCGGCGCATCTCTTTTGTAACGGCTTCAGGCGAAACATCAAAAATCTTTGAAGCTGTTAAAGTGTGAATATCAACATCTTCCTTGAATGCGCTAATAAGCGCCTCATCCCCTGAACAATGGGCCAAAAGGCGAAGTTCAATCTGGGAATAATCCGCAGCAAGAATTGAATATTCATCATTACAAGGAATAAACGCTGCCCTTATTCTGTTTGAAAATTCGGTCCTGATTGGAATATTCTGTAAATTCGGATCAGAGCTTGAAAGTCTTCCCGTTGTGGTTACAATTTGGTTAAAATGCGTATGCAGCTTATCATCAGGCCCTAAAAGCTTTGGCAAATTGTCCACATAGGTTGTTTTGAGCTTCATAAGGGTCCTATGCTCCAGAATATCCCTTGCGATTTTGTGCTCGCTTGCTAAATCTTCTAAGATTTTAGCATTTGTTGAATATCCTGTCTTATTTTTCTTTCCGGGCTTAATTTTCAACACGTTAAAAAGCACATCCCCCACCTGTTTTGGCGAATTTATGTTAAAAGAAGTACCCGCAGCCTCATAAATTTCTTTTTCAAACCCTGAAATTTTAGCATCAATTTCTTTTGCAAGCTCTGCTAAATACGCAGTATCAAGGCAAACACCCTCAGCTTCCATAGAATGTAAAACAAAGCTTAAAGGAAGCTCAATTTCTTTTACAAGTTTCTTTTCAGCATCAGAAAGCGTTTTTTCATAATATTGATGCAGAAGATAAACATAACCTGTAAGCTCTTTTTTATCTTCTTCATTTGGAACGGTACGAAGATAATTTTGAATTTGGCTCACAAGGTCGTGCTTTCTGGATGAATCCTTGACATAGCTTGATAACATAACATCATCAATTACACCCTGAATTTCAACATCCTTATACGGTTCACCAAGCATTGCAGGCGTTTGCAGCGCGCTTAATACCCCCTTAATGTCATAGGTCACTTTTTTAATATCAGGGTTTTTTAAAACATCTTTTGCAACATCAGGAGCTGTCGCACAAACCTTCTCACCGTCTGAAAAATAAGCCTCTTTATCGATTAAAAAAGAAATCACGCTCTTCGGCTCTTTAGAAA